>NZ_JAALCR010000038.1 GCF_011065895.1 Paludisphaera rhizosphaerae
GAAGAGTCACTGCGGATATTCAGCCGATCCCCGCCAGGGCTTGCTCCAGGTCGGCGATCAGGTCGTTGGCGTCCTCGATGCCGCAGGAGTAGCGCACCAGCGCCTCGGGGATGCCCAGCGCGGCGCGTTCGGCGGCGGTGAGTTCGACGTGCGAGCCGACGGCCGGGGGCGCGACGACGGTCTCCACGGCTCCGAGGTTCGCCGCGCGGTGGGCCCAGCGGAGACGAGGCAGGAGTTTGCGGACCGACTCGAACCCGCCTCGGGGCTGGAAGCTCAGGACGCCGCCGAAGCCGCCCGGCATCTGGCGCCTGGCCACGTCGTGACCGGGGTGGTCCTCCAGGCCCGGGTAGAAGACGGCCTCGACCTCCGGCCGACCCTTCAGCCAGCGGGCGATCGTCAGCGCGTTGGCGTTCTGCCGCTCGACGCGCAGGGCCAGGGTCTTCATGCCGCGGAGCAAGAGGTAGGCTGCCTCCGGGTGGAGGGTTGCGCCGGTGATCTCGCGACGGCGGAAGATCGATTCGACGAGCCCCTTCTCACCGGCGACGACGCCTCCCAGAGCGTCGGCGTGGCCGCCGAGGAACTTGGTGGCGCTGTGGATCACCAGGTGCGCGCCCAGCTCCAGCGGGTGCTGGTTGATCGGCGTGGCGAAGGTGTTGTCGACCACCACGATCGCCCCCTTCGCGCGGGCCCTCGCCGCCAGCCGGGCGAGATCCAGCACCTTACAGGTGGGGTTGGTCGGGCTCTCCAGGTAGAGGACTCGCAGGCCCTCGTCGATCGCCGATTCGATGGCGGCCTGGTCGGCGGTCGGGCAGAGCTTGACCTTCACGCCCACGCGAGGGAGGAACTCGCTGAACATCCGGTTGGTGCCGCCGTAGGTGTCGACCACCGAGACGACGCGCTGGCCGGGCTCCAGCAGGGTGAACAGCGTGTCGCTGATGGCGGCCATGCCGGTGGAGAAGCTGGTGGCGGCCTCGGCGTTCTCCAGGACGCGGACCTTCTCCTCGAAGACGGCGACCGTAGGGTTGGTGTTCCGGCCGTAGATGTGGCCGGGGATTTCCCCCAGCGCCGCCGCCCGCCACTCGTCGAGATCGTCGTAGCCGAACGAGACGCTGTGAACGACCGGGACCTGCGTGGCGCGTCCCATGAACACGCCCCCTTCGCCCGCCCAGACGGCCTGGGTGCGAGCGTGAGGACGGGGCTGGGCGTCGGACATCGGCGGAGACTCCTTCTCCCACCGGGAGGGGGCGCGGGAGAGCTTACGGGCGGTTGGCTGGGGTAGGCTGTGCGTGCGACGTTGAGCCGGCCGAAGCAATGGAGCCGGCCGGCTCAACGTCTCGAACCACTCTACCAGGTCGATCGAGGGCGTCGCGAGTCCGATGCCGTCGAGCGATCAGCCGCCGAATCGGCCCGCGTCGGACGTGGATCGCAGGGCCGAGAGGAACGTCGGCGATCCCACCGCCGTCTGGTCGGACTTCGTCGAGCGGCGATCGACGGCCTGGGCGACGAGTCCGAGCCCGGCCAGCGAGGCGATCATGGGGAGGCTGGGATAGTGGTAGCGGTCCCCCCCCACGATCACGATGTGGATGGCGGCGAAGAAGGCCCAGAGCATCACCGGGGGAAGCGTCGCCCAGGCCAGGAAGCTCCGTCCTCGGCGGGCGAGGTAGGCGCCGGCGAAGGCCGCGAGCATCGCCCCGGCGAAGTACAGGGCGCTGACCAGCTTCATGGGGGTGAGAATCCACGCGCCGAAGACCTGTTTGAGCCCGTCCTCGTTCCAGGCCACGCCGATGCTCTCTCGCGAGTACGTCGAGAAGGCCTTACGGAAGAGGCCCAGGAAGAACACCCTGGGATTCTCCATGATGAATCGCCAGGCTGCGCGTTTCAGGGCTCGGTCGGCCTCGGCCTCGTTGGAGATGTCCTCGGCCCACTTCGGAAGCGGCATGTAGCCTCCGTCGGACTCCGGGTTGTTCCCCATCCAGAAGTTGGCCCCGCCGTTGGTTGAGATCAACACCGGGTAGCCGAACGTCCGGTAGTTCCGAACGGTCCAGGGGGCGATCAGGACGGCCATGACGAGCAGCACGCCGGCCGCCTCGATCGTGTTCGAGGCCACCCCCTGGCGACGCTCCTGCGGGTCGACCAGGCGGCGGAACCAGAACAGGGCCGGCAACGGCAGGGCGAGGGGCCGGATGTAGCTGGCGCAGGCGAGCGACGCCCCGGTCGCGACGGCGCGCGCCGTCGCCGGCCAGGCGTTTCGGCCCTCCACGTAGACGGCCAGCAGGACGAACAGGTTGAAGAGCAGCTCGCTGGCCAGGATTGTGGTGAACTGGATCTGACCCGGCCAGAGCGCCGTCAGCAGCCCCGCCGCCAGGGCGGCGCGGGGGCCGAACCAGTCGCGCGTGGTCGCCATGACCAGCCAGGTCGTCGCGACGCCGATCAGGATGTTCATCACCACGATCGGCCCGTAGTGGAAGCCGAAGATCGTGTACAGGGCGGCGTAGACCGCCGAGGTCCCCACCGGCCAGTAGGCCGAGGGCCGGGAGGCTTCGAACCCGTAGCAGACTCCGTTCGCCAGGTTGTGGGCCTGAAGGTCGTAGGCCATGCAGTCCGACAGGGGGACGACCGGGAGGCTCAGTCCCCAGGCGACCCGAACGGTCAGGGCCAGAACCAGGACGGCGGCCGGGGTCCAGCGGAACGTCGAACCCGCGTCGCCGACGGATGGGTTATGAGGGGTTATCAAGCTTAGCAAGGGTCCTTCGCTCCTTCGCAGCTTGGGGGCGCCTTCGCCTTTGCTTCGGTTCCGAGGGGCTGCAGATCAGATTGCGCATTCGGGGCCCATCTAAATCAATAGGATCCATCTTTGCGATCTGCATCCTCCAATGCACATCGAAACTCGAAACGGCGCGGCGCGATCTTGGCTTTTCCGTGACCAAAGAGGAAGATTGCCGACGCCTCGGAGTCGAGCGAGGCGGAGCGGAGGGCCCTGAACGTGGTGAATTTCGACGCCCGTGATCGGTTGGGCGGCGTTGATTCGGCGACCACGGCGACGGACGCGCCCCGATCGGTCGATGCGCGGGTCGTCGCGGCGATCGAGGAATATGCGGCCCTGGCGGACGGGGGCGCCGCCCCGTCGCGGCCTGAATTCCTGGCGCGACACCCGTCGATCGCCGGCCCGCTGGGGGCGTGTCTGGCGGGGATGGACCTGGTGGACGCCGCGGCGCGGGGGCTCGATCCGGCCGTCCCTCCGGTCGCCGAGCTGGGCGGCTATCGCCTGATCCGCGAGATCGGCCGAGGGGGCATGGGGGTCGTTTACGAGGCCGAGCAGCGCGAGCTGGGCCGGCGCGTGGCGTTGAAGGTTCTCCCCGCATCGGCGACGACCGATCCCCGGCAGATCCAGCGGTTTCGGATCGAGGCCCAGGCCGCGGCGCTCTTGCAACACCCGCATATCGTCCCGGTGTTCGACGTCGGCGCCGACCGCGGCACGCGGTTCTACGCCATGCAGCTCATTGAGGGGAGGCCGCTCACCCGCCTGATCGGCGAGCTGGCCGAAGCGCGTCGCGAGCGCCCGGCCTCCTCCTCGTCTTCGGCCCGCTCGCGCGCCCGCGAGGCCGCCCGGTTGGGACTGCAAGCGGCCGAGGCCCTCGCCCACGCGCACGTCATGGGGGTGGTCCACCGCGACGTGAAGCCGGGCAACCTCCTGATCGACGGTCGCGGCGAGCTGTGGGTCGCCGACTTCGGCCTGGCCCGCCTCCACCACGAGGACGCCGCCGATTTGACCCAGACCGGCGATCTCCTGGGCACGCTCCGCTACATGAGCCCCGAACAGGTCCGCGCGGCCCGAGGAGGAGTCGGCCCGGCCGCCGACGTCTACGGCCTGGGCGCGACGCTCTACGAGCTGCTGGCCCTGCGCCCGGCGTTCGACGCCGACGACCGTCAGGAGCTGGTCCGGCGGATTCTCAACGAGGACCCGCCGTCCCCCCGACGGTTCGATCCGGCCCTTCCCCGCGACCTGGAGACGATCGTCCTGAAGGCGATGGAGAAGGAGCCCGCCGCGCGCTACGCCTCGGCCGCCGCGATGGCCGACGACCTCCGTCGGTTTCTTGACGACCGGCCGATCCTCGCCCGCCGTCCCGGGCTGGGCGACCGCCTGGTGAAGTGGTCGCGACGCCGCCGCCCGTTTCTCATCGGCGGGGCCGCGGCGCTGATTTTCGCCCTGGCCGCGGCGACGGCCGTCCTCTGGGCGTCCAACCGTCGCACGGCCGCCGCCCTGCTGGAAGAGCAGCTGGCCATCGAGTACGCCCTCGGCGAGTTCGACCTCATCACTCGCGCCGCGGTCGAGAATGGGGGAGACGGCCTCGCCTGGACGCTCCAGCGCGCGGTCGCCTTCTACGACCGCATCCCCAGGATGTCCGACGAATCCCACGAAGTCGTCCCCAAGGCTCTTCGCCAGGCCGCCTTCTGCCGCGACGCGCTGGGGTCTCCTCGGGCCCGCGACGACTACCGCCGCGCGATCGCCTTGTACGAACGACTCGCCGCTGAACGCCCGGAACAGGTCTGGCTGCGGACCGCCCTGATCTCCACGCTCGCCGAGTTCGCCCGCTCGCCGAAGGCCCCCGCCGACGCCTCCGAGGCCGTCGCGGCCGGTCGACGCGCGCTGACGCTCGCCCTCGCCGCGGCCGACGATCCGAGGACCGCCGCCCCCTGCTACGCGACGGCGCTGGCCGAGGCGTTCGACGACGTGGCGCGGCCGTTGGCGTTACGTTCCGAGACCGCCCCCGACGATTTGCGCGCCGCGGCCCGCCTCGCCTCCTGGGCGGTCGAACACGTCCCCGGCCGGGCCGGCTCGCGGGAGATTCTGGAACAAGCGCGGAGCCGCCTTGGCGACGGTGGAGCGGGCTGACGACGACGGTCTCAGTGCGCCAGCCGCGGGCTGACGACGTTGTCGCCGGCGGCGCGGCGGATCTGCTCCAGTTCGCTGCGCAGGATCGGCGGGTCCACGCCCAGGAGGTCGGCGATCTCCTTGAACCGCAGCCGCCAGTCGAGCCTTTGCAGGGCCATCGCGCGGTTCAGCACGGCGCGTTCGGGCGTCCAGTCCTGCACGGCGTCGACCAGGAGGTCCAGGCCTTCCTCGCGCTTGATCGTGCCCAGTTCCAGGGTCGCCTCCGGCCAGAGCAAGCGGTCCGTGTCCGGCTCGCTGGGGCGGATCCCCGCCACGACGGCCCCGCTGGAGATCGCGTCGACCCAGCGTGCGGTCAGGTAGGCCCGCCGATGATGCGTGTAGGGAGCCGGGGCGGCGAGGTTGCAGAAGGCCATGCAGAACTTGGCCCGAGAATAGTAGTCGTGGAGGATCCGCTGGTTCTCCACGACGTCGCGGCCGTTGGGGAAACGGCCGTGGAAGCTCAGGTTCCGGCGGCGGCAGGATTCGGCGGTGACGGCGTCGTCGTCCCATTCGTCGGGCTGACGACCCACGCGCAGGATGTCGAAGGGGCGATCGCTCCGGTCGCTCCCCAGTCCCAGGACGTCCGAGCCGACCGGCAGCCAGCTTGTGCGGGCGAGCGACTGGCGACGGAGATAATCGACGTCTTCAAGGTGGCTGGAGAAAACGTGATCGTAGGCGTGCAGCCGCCGCGTTGCGTTCGAGCCGCATTCATGTGCGAATGAATCGATGACCCAGCCGACGATCGGGCCCAGGCGTGATCGCCAGTCCCGGATCTTGATCACCTCGTCCAGGTCGCTCGGCCAGGGGGCCACGACCAGGCACGGTTCCGAGCCGCGGGGGCGTCGACCGAGCTGAGCCAGGATCGCCTCGGCCAGTAAGGCCGGCTTCCGTCGTTCGCGGCGCACCACGACCAACTCCGCGCCGAAGACCCGAGCCGCCAGAATGCTCATGTATTCGATCGGGGCGTATCCTCCGACGGAGCCGGGGAAACCCTGAACGTCCAATACGAGCATGCATTTCTCCTGGAGTGCCGGCGGATCGATTCGGTTCGGCTAGCCTGGAGAGGGGCCGCGCCTGACGTTGACGAGCGGATCGACACAGAACCCTGGGGAGATCGCGATTCGCCGATCTCCAAGGTTAAGGTCGTTTAGTCTGCGGCTTCAAGCCGGAGTGATTCGGAAAGAATCTTACACGCGGGACGCCGCCGCGATCAAATCGAATTCCCTCTGGCGCGCTCGGTCAACGTCGTGTTGCTTTTCCTGGAGGCCCCTTGCGTGGCTTTTCAAGCGGGATCCCTCTGGAACCTGGCCCCGGGTTAGGCTCTAATTCATGGTTCGCGGTCCGTCGCGAGGAATACGCCTCGCCTTTCGGACCCCGCCCGGAACCGGGCGTTCGGCCGCATCCATCCTCGCCTCTTCTATGGTCGATTTCATGAAACTCGAGACGATCTGCCTTCACGGCGGGACCGCACCTGATCCTGCCACCCTCTCGCGAGGGGTGCCGATCTACCGTACCAGTTCCTACGTCTTCAAGAGCGCCGAGCACGCCCAGAACCTCTTCGCGCTGAAGGAACTGGGCAACATCTACACTCGGTTGATGAACCCCACGACCGACGTGCTGGAGAAGCGCGTGGCGATGCTCGAGGGGGCCCCCGCTCCGGCGGGCCTGGCCGTCGCCTCGGGGACGGCGGGGATCTTCTACTCGATCATCAACCTGGCCCAGGCCGGCGACAACATCGTCTCCGCCCGGAACCTCTACGGCGGCACCTACACCCAGTTCCACGACATCCTGCCGACCCTGGGGATCCAGGCGAAGTTCGTCGACTCCAACGACCCCGAGAACTTCGCCAAGGCGATCGACGGCAACACGCGGGCTCTCTTCTGCGAGACCGTCTCCAACCCGGCGCTGGAGGTCACCGACCTGGAGGCCGTCGCCAAGGTCGCGCACGCTCACGGCCTGCCGCTGGTGGTCGACGCCACCTTCTCCACCCCGTATCTGACCCGTCCGCTGGATCACGGCGCGGACGTGGTGGTCCACTCGCTGACCAAGTGGTTCGGCGGCCACGGGACCGGGATCGGCGGCATCGTCGTCGATTCGGGTCGGTTCAACTGGGCGGCCGGCAAGCACCCGCTGTTCACCACGGCCGACACCAGCTACCACGGCCTGCGCTGGGGGATGGACCTCCCCGAGCCGCTGGCACCGTTGGCGTACATCCTCCGGATGCGGACGGTGCCGTTGCGGAACCTGGGCGCCTGCATCGCGCCGGACAACTCGTGGATGTTCCTCCAGGGGATTGAGACGCTTCCCCTGCGGATGGAGCGGCACTGCGAGAACGCCCTGGCCGTGGCCAAGCACCTTTCGGCCCACTCCAAGGCGACGTGGGTCCGCTTCCCGGGGCTTGAGTCCGACCCGATGTACGACCTGAACAAGAAGTACCTCCGGGGCAAGGGGGGCTCGATGGTCGTCTTCGGCATTCGCGGTGGGGCCGCGGCGGGGTCGAAGTTCATCGACTCGCTGAAGCTCTTCTCCCACCTGGCGAACGTCGGCGACGCCAAGAGCCTGGCCATCCACCCGGCCACCACGACCCACTCCCAGCTCGACGAGGCCCAGCAGGCCGAGGCCGGCATCACCCCCGACCTCGTCCGGCTGTCGGTCGGCATCGAGCACATCGACGACATCCTCGCCGACATCGACCAGGCGCTGGACGCCGCCTGCTCTTGACTGTAGGCCGGGCCGAGCCTTTCCCCCGGCGAAGGGGATGGGCCGGCCCACGGAAACCGTCATCGGATGAACGTCTGACCTGGGTGCCATGTGTACGCTCGACCCTGTTGGCAATCCCGATTCTCGCGCCTCCGATCGTCCCGACCCCATGAGCCAAGCTCTCGCCGAGATCCGCACGCAGTTCTTCGAGTTCGACGACCCCGCGGCCCCCCTGCCCTTGTGCGTGGGGCCGCCGTTGTCGCGATTCACGCTGGCGTACGAGGTCTACGGCCGGATGAACGCCGACAAATCGAACGTGGTGCTGCTGTACCACGCGATGACCGGCAGCCAGCACGCGGCCGGCTGGAATCCCGACGTCCCCGGCACCGACGGCCGCTGGACCGACGAGATGCACGAGGGCTGGTGGGACGCCTTCATCGGCCCCGGCAAGGCGCTCGACACCGACCGCTTCTGCGTCGTCTGCGCCAACTATCTCGGCGGCTGCTACGGCTCGACGGGCCCGGCCTCGATCAACCCGGCGACCGACCGGCCGTGGGGTTCGTCGTTCCCCGTCCTCCGGATGCGCGACATCGTCGAGTCGCAGATGAAGCTGCTGGACTATCTGGGCGTGGACAAGCTCCACGCGGTGGTCGGGCCTTCGCTGGGGGGATATCTCGCGCTCCTGACGGCGGCGATCCACCCGGAGCGGGTCCGGTTCGTGCTGCCGATCACGACGGGCGTCGACATCACGATCGACCAGCGGATCCTCAACTTCGAGCAGGTCACGGCCATCGAGGCCGACCCCAACTTCCACGGCGGCGACTACTACGACGGCGCTCGCCCCGACGTCGGCCTGGCGCTGGCGCGTCGGATCGCCCACAAGGCGTTCATCTCGCCCGACGCCCTGCGCATGCGCGCCCGCGCCGAGGTCGTCAGCCACAAGCCGCCCCACGGCTGGTACGAGATGAACCACCCGGTGGAGTCGTACATGCTCCACCAGGGCCAGAAGTTCGTGAAGCGGTTCGACGCCAACAGCTACCTGCGGATCCTCGACGCCTGGCAATGGTTCAACCTGGTCAAGGAAGCCGACGCGCGCGACTACGTCGACCTCTTCCGCCGCTGCCTGGGTCAGGAGTTCCTGGTCTTCAGCATCGACAACGACCACACCTTCAGCCGACCGAACCAGGAGAAGCTCGTCCGCCTCCTCAAGATGGCCGACGTCCCCGTCATCTGGATCACCGTCCACTCCGACAAGGGCCACGACGCCTTCTTGCTGGAACCCCGCCTCTTCGCCCCCCACATCCAGGAAGTGCTCAACCACTTCGAGGGATGAGCTTTCGGGGGGCGTGAGTTCCTTCGAGGTTCTGATCGGTTGGCTCGATGTCTCCCTGCCTCAGGTTCTTGACGTCGCCCTGGCCGCGCGTGATGCTCCTCGTCGTGTGGAGTCGCCAATTATCCGACGGCGGATAGAGATGTTGAACCGCTCACGGCTATCTCTCTTATTCCTGCTACTGGCGGGATGCTCGGATTCCGCTCCGAATGCGGCCCCCAGGAACACAAGGGGGGCGCCTGTGGAACAGAAGATTACCAGCCCGGGCCAAGCCGACCTGGATCATCTGGCGGAACAAGAGGCTACAGTCCTCCAACTTCTCAGAACTCGCTATCCGAGCGCAGTGCTGAACCACGATGAAGGCGACCTGAATTGGCTTCAACGTCTGGTCGATGATGAGGTGCTCGCCCCGCGCCAGACGTACGAGTTGCAATGCCTGGGCGCGGTGCTCGGTCAGGTCTTCGCGACCAAGACGCCGCTCAAGTGGGTTGTTGTGGAAGACGAATACGGGCGAGATCTTGCCCTGCAATATCCGAACACGAGCGTAATCGTCTTTCCGACGACCATGATCTCGAAACGCGTCGAGGACGGGCGTGACGTCGATGTCGTACCAATCTATCGAACCATTGCAGCCCAGGTCGAGAAACTGAAGGACGAGACCGAGTACAAGCGCTGAGGTACGAGCACACGGGCTCGCAAGATGTCGCTGGGACGTCGGTGGCCACGGGGACGGCTTCGGTGTTAGGCCATATCAGGTAGGGAGAGAATCCATGCCTGTTTCCGATGCGATTCGCTGTGCAGTGGAGGCTGTCTTCGCAGCGGATCATCGTGCGATCGTGCTCGACGGTCTGGCCACAATCCCCGAAGCATCGACCGACTCGTTGCAGCAGCGACCTCCTGCCGAGTTCTTGCAGGCCGCCGTGGTGGCCCTGTCCTTCGGCGACCTCGCCATCTTCGAGGGACAACTCGTGAACGCTCGGGTCGAGCCTCGCGACGTCCTCTACGTCCTGGAGTCCCCGGGTGAAGTCCAGCCGGGCCTGACGCGGGGCGAGTTTCGCCAGCGTTATCGCGACCTCAATCTCTCCGTCCCCGATGTGCTCGCCTCGGACGCCTGACCTTGCGCTGATCCGCGAGCATGCGACGCCCAGGGCGATTGGCCGGTCGTACGCCTCGCCCCGCGGCATCCGGCGGATCCGGAGGTCGCTCCGTCTGAGGCTGCATCGACGTCGGGTGATTTTGCGTCTCACGCACCCCCAATGATGGTATTGGGTGCTCTCGGGCCTTGTGGGAATATCCTGATCGACCTGGTTCAAATGGGTGGCTTGCGACAAGCATTGCGTGCCGTAACCGGGGCCGGATACGATATCAATTCGACCCAAGATCATCGGAGGGCCTAGCCCGTGCTGCCGACCTATCCGGCTATCCTGCGCGACGGCAAGCTCGATTGGGGCGACGGTCCACCACCGCTCCCGCCCGGGGACGTCCCGGTGTATGTCACGCTCCTGGTGCCCGTCCCGACGACGAACGGCGGCCCGGCGATGGCGGCGGCGCTTGAGGCACTCGCGGCGGCCGGCGGCCCCTCGGGCTTCAGTGAGCCCGACGAGTGGCAGCGCGAGGTCCGGGCCGAACGCCCCCTGCCCGGCCGTGATGAATGATCCTCGACAGCAATTTGATCATCTACGCCGCTCGACCTGAATACCCTGGGCTTCGTCGATTCATCGCCGCCCACTCTCTGGCAGTCTCGGCCGTCAGCGTCGTAGAGGTCCTGGGCTACCACAAACTCTCGGCCGCTGATCGGGCGCACTTCGAGGCGTTCTTCGCGGCGGCGGAGGTTCTGTCGTTGAGCGACTCAGTGGTGCCGCGGGCCGTCGCGATACGGCAGACTCGCAAGATGTCGCTGGGGGACGCGCTGGTCGCGGCGACGGCGCTGGTGTTCGGGCGGGAGTTGCTCACCCACAACATCAAGGACTTCGCGGCGGTGCCGGGACTCGTCGTATCAGACCCGCTCGCGAACGGCGACCCCGAGTGAGCGTCGACACAAGGGGTGATCGCTCATTCCTCGTCTTGTTGAAGCCGGCGCGTCCAGATGCTCGGGGGGTGAGGTCGGTGGCCACGCACCAGGTGGCGTCGGTGGCCAGGGGGGAGGTCGGTGGCCACGCACCCAAGATGCTTCGCCCCCACATCCAGGAAGTGCTCAACCGCCACGAGGGATGAGGCCCCGCGCGAGCCCCGAGGCCCTTCGAGGTTTCGTCCGTATGGCTCGATGTGTCCATGCTTTGGAGCATTGACATCGCCCTCGTCACGCGTCATGCTCCTCGTCGGGTGGGGTCTTCATCCGGCGATTCCGCCCATCGGCTTCAGACGGAATAAGCCTTGGGGTTGGTGGGAGTCGTTTCGGTCGAATCAAAGTCAGGCGGTAGCGATAGAGGTTTGATTCCGCGATGGAACTCATCAGCATTTATTGGCTCGCCATCCTCATGATCGCCGCTGGTTGGACCACCTTCTTTTCGCTGTTCAGTGGTCCGATTCGAGGTTGGCGAAATTTCGGATTGCTCGCCTGTTTCGCCATCGGTTTCATCATGCTGTTCGTCCTGCCTTGGCGGTCCGCCCTGGCCACCTGGGGAGTCGTCGGCGCAGCATCGGGATTGCTCTATTTCCTCTACGAGCTTTACTCCCGACTCACGTCCAAGCCGGAGGACGAAGTGCAATGGCCACGCCTAACAACGGTCGTCCACGGTTTATTTCTCTGGCCGATCATGCTTCCCGAGGTCATCGAATACTGGTTGGCGGACTTGGGCGTGCTTCGTAGCCGTGCTACAACTCCGCAGGGCCCAGCCCAGTAGTAGGGGGGGCGGGGGTCGGACGGCCACGCACCCAAGAAGGGCCTGCGGGATGGGCAAGTAACGTCGGTGGCCACAGGTGACGTCGGTGGCCACGGGCTGACGTCGGGACGTCGGTGGCGACGCACCTAAGATGGTTGTTTTGGGTGACATGGTTAAGTCGGGCTCTCGCTTGAATCCATGATCCCTCGGCTTGTATGGCCGAGTCATTTCGGTCGTGCTGGGCTTTGCGGGGCCGGGTGGGCATGCTGAATGGCGGCGGTTCCATCTCCAGGTAGAAGGACCGACCGATCCGGTCTTCCGAGTCGATGGCATGTCCCAGCCCCGCGTGTACGTCGAGACGATGGTGCCCAGCTATCTGACGGCCTGGCCGAGTCGGGATCTGGTTCGGGCTGCGCACCAGTAGTTCACGCGGGAGTGGTGGTCCCATCGAGGCGAGTTCGAAGTTGTTTTCGTCGCGCCTGGTCGTGCAGGAATGTCAGGCGGGCGACCCGCAAGCCGCGGCGGATCGCCTGGCGGCGCTAGCCGGCATCCTCCTCCTGGAGCAGACCTCCGAAGCAGCCGTCTTGGCCGAGGCGCTTGTGCGAGGAGTGCCGCTGCCGGAGCGGGCTGCGGCGGACGCCTTGCACATCGCGATCGCGGCTGTGCATGGCATGGATTATCTCCTCACCTGGAACTGCACCCATATCGCCAACGTGATCCTGCGGCCACGGATCGAGGCGAGCTGCCGGGAGAGCGGTTTCGAAGCGCCGCTGATTTGCACGCCCGAGGAATTGCCGGCCGGAGGGCCCAGCGATGACTGACGACGTCTAGCGTGAAGTACGATCGGCGAGAGAAGCCTACGCGCGATCGTTCGGCTACGACATCCAGGCGATGGTGGCCGATCTGCGCGAGCGCGACGCCCTGGGCGATTGGCCGGTCGTACGCCTCGCCCCGCGGCGTCCGGCGGATCCGGAGGTCGCTCCGTCTGAGTCTATATCGACGTCGCGGCGGACCCGACCGTCGCGTTCGTCGACCTCATGAGGCCAATCCATTTCGAGCGATGAGCCGGGTCATTCCTCGGCGTGTTGAAGCCGGCGCGTCCAGATGCTCGGGTCGGCCTGGATCTCGTCCAGGAAGTGCTCAACCACTTCGAGTGATGAGCCCCCTGAGGCGGCCCCCTTGTTCTTCGAACTGACTCGATCTATCCATGTCTTGGGCCCTTGACGCTGCCAATACCGCGCGGCATGGTCCTTGTCGCGTGCATCCATTGATTTCAACCGTCCCCCTGGCGTTAGACAGAATTCGACTCGGGATTGGACGGAGTCGACTCTGTCAAATCAAAGTCAAGCGGCTGGAGCTTCGCTCTGAGAGAGGGCGAGCATGGATTTCGCGGTGGTCGACCCCCGAGTGCAGCAGTCTCGCGTCTTCCCCGAGCCCACCGAGGAGGTGATCCTTGCCAATCTCGTGGAAGGTATCCTCTACGCGGTGCTCGACGAAGCGCCACACACCTACATTTACTGTGCGGCGAACGAGGAGGCTTCGGGCAGCTATTGGCTTGGCTATCGCGACGATCAGGCCGAGGGCGGATGGCACGCGGGCGATGGGCTGTTGGGCCTGGATGTCGTCCGGTCAGCGTTCCGGAAATACCTCCATGGGGACCGATCCTGGAGGGTCGACTTTCGGTGGGCCAAGCAGGAGGACATCGACGCCGATGGGGCCATTCATGGACTGGGCTTTGTCTGACGTGCCGGATATGTTGGATGGCGGGCGAACTCGCCATACAGATCGGTAAAGCGGTCACGTCGAAAACGGGCTTCGTCAGGGGGATGTGATGTCGCTCGCGGAACTGCTGCCTGCCGCCCGCAGCCTGTCGCGTACGGAGAAGCTCCGGCTCATCCAGGTGCTCGCGGCCGAGTTGGCCGAGGCCGACGACTCCGCTCATTTGGCGTCCGAGGCGAAGTACCCCGTGTGGTCGCCTTTCGACGCCCATCAGGCCGCGGCGGTGCTCCTCGACGTCCTCGAAGCCGAAAAGGCACGGCCGTGACGATCGCCGCGGAGCCGTATCCGTTCGTCGAGCGGGATACGAGCCTGGGCGCGGCCAGTCTGGCGCCGATGCTTCCCATGACGTTGATCGGGCCGAACCCGGTCGCTGTGTCGGGCCTTCTGGACACCGGCGCGACCGTCAATGTGTTGCCCTATTCGATCGGCGAGCAACTCGGCGCGGTCTGGGAGCAGCAGGCGACGCCCGTAACACTGAGCGGCAATCTCGCGACGTGCGAAGCCAGGGCGCTGGTCGCGACCGTCCAGGTCGGGAAGTTCCCCCCGGTTCGGCTCATCTTCGCCTGGGCTCGAACTGATGCCGTCCCCGTGCTCCTGGGACAGGTCAACTTCTTCATGGAGTTCGACGACTGCTTCTTTCGGTCCCGCTCGCTATTCGAGATCCGCCCGAAGACGCCCGTCGCGTAAGACGAGCCCAGACTCGCGTTCAATCGAGCCTGCCCCCCACCCTTGACGTCGTCCCTGGCGCGCGTCATTCTGCTCGGCCGGGTGGAAGCGCCATCCATCGATTCCATCAATCTCATGGGGAGTCGATGCTGTCGAATCGACTGAGGCGATGCTGGTCAGGGGTGGAACGATGGGTCTTTTCGATCAGGTCTTTGGTCGCGGGAAGCAGAAGGTCGCCTATCCGGCGGATCTCCAACCTCAGATCGAAAAGGCGACGGCCGGGTTGCAAGCCCTGACGGCCGCCCATGACGGGATGTGGCAGATCGGGCAGGCCGCCTGGAGCGTCGATCAAAGCGAGGGGACGATCGTCTTCACCTCGCCAAAGGGGATGATCGCCACGGCTCCGGTGCAGTTTGTCGGCAGCTACAACACCCAGGATGGGACCTGGCTATGGGGCTGGGCCAATCCTTCGATCGAGGCGTCGTTGACCGAGCATGCCCGGAAAGTTCGATCCTACGGGGAAGAACACGGCTACGATGTGCTCACGAGGCCGAAGCTGGAGTGCCCGGAAAATCAGTGCTGAGATCTAGCGGCGTTGGCCTGCATGCTGG
Organism: Paludisphaera rhizosphaerae; assembly: GCF_011065895.1. Taxonomy (NCBI): domain Bacteria; kingdom Pseudomonadati; phylum Planctomycetota; class Planctomycetia; order Isosphaerales; family Isosphaeraceae; genus Paludisphaera; species Paludisphaera rhizosphaerae. The sequence continues at coordinate 14,842 of NZ_JAALCR010000038.1, forward strand.
CCGGAGCGCAAGGCGCGTATCGCGGGCCGGCGGGGGCGGTGCGACTCTTCATGACGTTCGGCGAGGTCCAACTGAGCAAGGCGCCTTGATCGTGGCCGATCAGGACGCCGAGGTGCGGTCCAGAGCCGCCAGGTTTGTGCCGTCGTCTAAATCTCGTGCCACGTCTGTCATCGGTGTCATGCGGTTCGGAGGCGTCCTATGAATCCCGATCGCCGAGTCGTCGTCCTGGTGATGTGTGGCATCGCGGTGGGGGCGCTGACGGCGTCGCTCGTCCCCTGGTCGCCCCTGCCCAGGGCGTTGTTGGTCGGAGTCGTCGCGGCGTTCGTTGCCGCTTCGATCGGATGGCTCCTACATCCGAAAGCCGGAGCCTAACCTCTTGCCACGGCGCTTCTCGACATCCTCATTCGCCTCGGCGGCTCGATCCGCCGAGCTTTCTCGATCGGAGCGGCGACCGAGTCACCTACCACATCAGAGGCCATCCGCGAGGCTCACGCACCATGAAGACTTCACGATTCACCATCGGGCTGACGGTGCTCAACCTGCTCATCCTGACGTCGGTCCTGGTCGGGGCCAGTTCGACGCAAGACGTCGCGCCGGTGCTCCGCGCCCGGGGGCTGGAGATCGTCGACGAACAGGGGCGCGTCCGTGCGATGATCAAGATCTTCCCGGCGGACCCGAACGTCAAGATGCCGGACGGCACGACGGGCTATCCGGAGACGGTGCTTCTGCGACTTATCGACTCAAAGGGCGCTCCCAACGTCAAGATCGCGGCGACCGAGGACGGGTCGGGGGTCAGCCTGGGCGGCGCATCGAATCCGACCCACGTTCAGATCCTCGCGCGAGGAGATGATACGTCCATGAAACTCGTCAATAAGAACGGCATGCAACAGGTGGTCAAGCCGCAGTGAGCGAATCGCCCAGCCTCGCGCCGCGGCCGACCCGGCCCGCGGCATGTGGTTTCCGGCGACGTCGAGGTCACAGGTCGGCGGGCGGCGAAAGGCGGAGGGAGGCGATGATCTCGTTCGTCGAGTTCGAGGCCGTCGGCGGGTTCTGCGAGCGGTATTTCGCGGCCGAAGACGCGGCCTTCGTCAAGGCGCTCAAGCGGCGGGGACGGTTCGTGATCCCTCGGCAGACGGTCCTGACGTCCAACCGCAAGGTGAGCACGATGACGTTTCGACGGGCCCTGTCCGTCCTGTTCCGATTCGTGATCCGAGGCCCTGAGTCGTACCGCAGCCGAGAAGGCCTGGGCCTATGGTACGGCCCCGAAGCGCGGGGCGAGGCGTCGTAACCTCACGCTGAAGCGGTCGTCTCGCCGCCAGGCGTTCTATGTAATCTCAGCGTCAACCGCTGGAGGCGCGAGAGGGTCGGCCACAGGAGGATGCATCGCTCACATGGCATCGACTCAACGGCTTCAATGGGAGGTGGACGGGGTCGTGAACGCGTCGCTTGAAGCGACGTGGGCGGCCCTCGACGATCTCTCGCTCATCCCCAAGTATCATCCCGTCGTCCGTCAGGTCGAGTTCCTGTCCGGCGTCGGCCGGCGCGAGCCTGGCGTGGAATACAAGTGCATCATCCCGACAGGCCCGCAACGGGGCTGGTGCGTCGAGAAGGTGATCGACCACGTCCCATTCCGGCGATCCACGGTCGCGTTCACGGCCGACTCCTGGGGGCTGAGTCGACTGATCGATGACTTCCTGACGGAGATCATCGTCGAACCTGCGGAAGGATCGCGGACGCACGTCGTCCTCCGGGGTTTCTACAACCCGAAGGGATGGCGCGGCGCCATCCTGAACGCCCTGATGATCCGACGGACCATGAAGAACCGCGCCAGGGACACGATCCGCGGATTCCAGGGGCTGATGAAGGACAAGGGCGGGACGCAAGAGCGCTCCCATTGACCTCGCGCCGCGGCATGCGCACGCACACCCCGCCAAATCCCTATCTCGACCTCCTGTCGGTGCGCGATCGTCATGGACTCGCAAGTCGCACCGAGCGCTCTTGGAAACGCGGAGGCGAATTCCAAAAATCGCCATATGCTGAAAAAACAGTCGATAAGACCGGAAGTCACTTGAATGTCGGCTCCCCGAGATTCTAAAATCCACGAAACCGGTTCATGGCCTGCAAGCCGCGGGGCGTTCTTCGGGAAGGCGGGCGGATCGGGGTCGACCTCTGGACTCAGTCGTCCCTCTTGCTCCAGACCCCGGCGGGACTCAAGGCGGGCGACCATTTCCGTTTCGTCTTCGTCGCCAGCGGCATCCGTGACGCGACCTCCACGAACATCGCCGACTACAACGGTTTCGTGAAAGCGCAGGCGGGAGGGCCACGTACAACAAAGCGGTGGTCGACTGCTGGCTCGCCATCAGCTCGACGGCTTTAGTCGACGCTATCGATCACATCGGCCAGGGGGCCGCGCCCGTGTACATGTCTGACGGGACGCCGGTCACCACCAGTACGACCCACGCGAGTGCTTTCCGATCTTTTGGGACAGATACCGCATGTTCAGGATTGCATTTTTCGATCTGGGCGAGACGCTAATCCACGACATGACCCCGTTTCCGGGCTCGATCCAGGCGCTTCAGGCGATCGGCCAGCTTGACACCGAGAGCGGACAACGGTTAACCCTCGGCCTCGTCTCCGATTTCCTCGCCGCCGGTCCGCCCGTGAACGAGGCGACGATCTCCGCCAGGGAGGAGCAGTATCGGGGCATCCTCGCGGCGACCGGTTTGGCCGGCTTCTTCGAGCCGTTCGCGAAGCGCGTGACGCTCTCGACCAGGGCGGGCGTGAACAAGCCCGACCGCCGCATTTTCGAACTGGCGCTCGAACGATCGGGCGTCGAGGCGCAGCTATCCGAGTGCGCGTTCGTGACCGAGACGATCGCACACCTTGAGCAATCCAGGGCGTTCGGAATGACCGCCATTCGGTTCGGAGCCGGACCGGGGATCACCCCAGCGTTCTCGGACTGGGGAGATGCGCCCGCCCTCTTCGCACGCCTCTTGGGTCGCCAGGATCCAGGCTGACTCTCCGTCGTCGTCGAGCGGGCCGGTTCGCGGACCGCGCCCCGATCCGTTTCGACGGCTCGCTTCGCGGCATCGAGGACTTGGAGACGATCCAAGGATTCACCAGGTCCGGGAATGGCGATTCCCATGTTTTCAATCGCGATCTCCCGGGTCGTCTTCTTCTGAAGGGGACCAGTGTCATGGGACGGGAAATCGACCTGCGAAATCGACTTGCAACTCGACTCACGGAAGCACGGAGGCAAGACCTCCACGCCAAGGCCGCCGATATCTCGAACGCCATGCCCGTCAACCAGGCTATAGCGATCGAGTCCTTCAGCCATGAAACGGGCAATCCGTCGAAAATCGTCGCCACCGGCCAAACGCCGACCAAGGACCAGTACATCAAGCGAGCGCTCGATTACGTCCAGGACATCGGCCCGGCGCTGGGCTTCGCCCCGACGCAGGCGACGGAGTACGTCCCCGACCCGAACGTCCAAAAGACGAGCACCGGCGCGACCGCGGTCTACCTCCAGCAGCATTACAAGGGGATCCCGATCTTCCAGGCGGCGCAGACCGTCCGATTTTCCCCGAACGATACGCTGACCGACACCGTGGGCGATACGATCACGGTCGATCAGCCCTTGCCGGTCGCTCCCCGGTTGAGTGTTCAAGAAGCCGTGCTCAAGGCCGCTCAGCACGTTGCGGAGCCCACCCCGGACGAAATGGGCGAGAAGGATCAATTCGGCGAGGCCATGGATCATCCCAAGGTCGACGTGCAGGGATTTCAGCCCAAGGTGACCGCGATGTTCGCGTCGCGAGCGGATCATCCTTGCGTGCTCGAAGCCGGGCCCTTCGGCAGTGAATTCAAGGCGAACCTCATCTGGTTCCCCGCGGCGACCGGGTTGCTGCTCGGCTGGGAGATCATCGTCACCATGCCGGGCTACGAAGGGCAATTCCGCACGATCGTCGACGCCGACAACGGGGAGATCCTCTACTGCAAGGACCTGGTCAAGTCCCTCTTTCGGGCGAACGTCGTGTTCCCGGATGGATCGACGCCACGTCAGATGAAGACGTTACCAATTCCTCTGGCCGACTTGACGCTCCCTGCTCCACCGCCCGGAAGTCTTCCCAACGGCTTTCCGGATCCCTGGGTCGCGTCCGACCGCACGATCGGAAACTGCGTCCGCGCTCATCTTGGAGTCAACGGCCCATCGTTCCAGGGCTTACCCCAGGGCGGAGACGTCGTATTCGACCCCGCCAGCCCCACGGGCGACGAGCAGAAAGTTCTAAACATCTTCTATCTCAACTGCTTCATCCACGACTTTTTCTATCTGCTTCATTTCCGCGAAGCCGATGGGAATTTCCAAACCGACAAGTTCGGTCGCGGGGGAATCGGAGGCGACCCCGTCGATGCCCGCGCTCACAGTGGAGTTGTGCGGGGGACCGCCAACATGATTACGCCGGTCGAGGGGACGAACCCGATCATGAACATGGGGCTGGTCAGCTCGACGAATCGACACACGGCTTTCGACGCTTCGGTCGTCTTCCACGAATTCACTCATGGGGTGACTAACCGGCTCGTCGCCGGGCCTCAGAACACGTCGGCCCTGGAGGCGCCCCAGAGCATCGGGATGGGAGAGGGTTGGGGCGACTACATCGCCTGCACGATCCTGAAGAAGGACGTGGTCGGCGACTGGGTGGTCGGCCGAGCCCAGGGAATTCGCGGTTTTCCCTACGACAGCGCCTTCCCCGATCACTTCGGCAAGCTTGGCGCAGGGCGCTACGCCGCCGATCCGAATTCCGGCCAGCCCAGGGACGAGCACAACGTCGGCGAGATCTGGTGCGCGACTCTGAGGGAGATGAATCGCAACATCGGCGACTCGCTCGGCCTTCAACTCGTGGTCGACGCGCTGAAGCTGGCCCCGCCCAATCCCAGCTTCCTCGAAATGCGCGACTCGATCCTGACCGCGCTCGACAATCAACTCGTCGCGGGCAAGCTCTCGCCCCCGGAGCACGACGCGGCCAGAGTGGGCGTCTGGAAAGCCTTCGCGAAGTTCGGCATGGGACCCGCCGCCCAGTCGAACGGGTCCCAGCTCAATGGCATCGTCGCCGATTTCCAGACCCCCTAGTCACATCGAAGGGCGGCCCTGATCGGACCGCGAGTCGGTCCGATCAGGCGTCGACAAGCCGGAAACAGGGCCCGTAATTCCCCTGGCCGTTGGGAATCGGGATGCTGACGATGTCGACCGCGAGCTCCTCCAGCTTCCTCATGAGCCTGACCGCTGCCGAGAGCCGGGCGCTCGGCGACGGGTCGCCCGGCGTCCACGACCAGGCCGATTCGAGCGTCCGCAGCATGTCCGAATATTTGTGGTCGAAGGCGTCCAGCTTTTCCCAGACGTCGGCGGTAACGTCGGCCTTCAGATAACCGCCCTGGGGGATCTCGGCCACGGGATAGCTGTCGGGCATGGCGACTGGATCGCCGGTGAACGAGAATATTCCAGTGGCTGCGTCCTTCACCAGATGGCGCCCAGTCGCAATTTCCTTGAACAGATAATAGTGGGCGAAGGTCGAGGGATCGGGGCTGTCGGGCGAATCATCCGACCCTTCTCCCTGATGTTTGATCAAGGCGATCGCCGACGCGATCTCATCGGGCTGGGTCAATTTCGTCAGATCGAGGGTCGCCGATTCGACCTGATTGGCATCGGAAAGGACCGGCGCCAGCCTGGTGAATGCGGCCGAGATCGCGTCGTAGAACTCGCCAATGGTGGGGAATGTCTCGTCGACGAGCGCCAGCGGATTCTCCGGCAGCTCGATATGCGTGAAGAGTTCGGCCGAGGTCTTGGACAAGCCGCTCAACGTGACCCAGAGGTCGGGATGGACACCGCCCGGCAAGTATGTCGGGTACGCGGGCACGACGTCGGGCTCGGCCATTCTGGGACGCTCGCCGAGCCCGGCCAACAGGTTGCAGACGATCCCCATGTGCCGCATCTCGTCGATCGCGATCCCCAGGATCGTCTGGGCCACATCGCCGTCGAGATCCTTGATCGACCACAGCGCCGTGAGGTAGGGGGGGATCGTGGCGAATTCGAGTTGTACGGCCGCCTGAAGGCTCCTCTTGAGCCAAGCGAGATCATGGTCTTCGGGCGGGACCTTCATTAATTCGACGATCGCATTTGCACTCGTCATTGTACGACCCCTCGTAGCAGGCTCGCAACGATTGGACACGCACGGTCTAAATGGGATATGAGGATGTGATCCTAGATAGGCGAAAAGACGCTGCCTAGTAGAATCGCCGAACTCACCTCCGTCCAGAAGAATTTCGGAAAACGTTCAAAAAGTAACTTGGCGAGCCCGAGGCTTACAGGCACCTCGCACCAGATCTTAAGCTGAGCAGAAGGACGTTGATGCTTGTGACTTTCACGATGAGTGATCGGCCGTACCTGGCGAAGCCCTGTTCGACGGCGGTCCTGAGCCCCGATCGCGTGGTGTAGCTCCTGGCCGGGATCTCTTGGTGCTTCACCTCGCGAAAGACGGGCTCGACCCGGTTCAATCCACTCCGGCGAGTACAGCGGCAAAAAGCACAGGTCGATCCCCGCGTCGGCCAAGGCCTTCCGCGCCGCCCGGACCACCCCGCTGGCGTGGAAGGCGGCGTTGTCCAGAACCACCTCGCGCGGCGCCTTCGACCACGGCAGGGCCTCGCGTCGAACGTGATCATTGAACACGAGATCTTGAGCAGGTCCAGGACGAGCCCTTCAGCCGGACCATGGCGTGGTGCGCGCAGGTTGCGATTGAACTCGGCGCGCGTGATCCGCTTATGACGCTCCGCATGGCGTCGCGCGGGCTATCTACGGTTGGTGGACGCCTCTGGCGCGTCGCTGCCGACGTGGCGGGTTGAGGAGATCTGGCGTGACGGAGCGGCTCGCGGCGACGTCGTCGTGATCGCCACGGATCGGGGTTGCCGATGGGTTCACGGATGATCGTTTCGACGATCCCTTCGTGCGGGTCCTGTGCGGCCCTCTCCCCCTCCCGAAACGAGTTTCAGCGAGCCTCCCCGAAATCACGGCGATCGCCGGAAAGGAAAAGCAATCGGAGGGTAAACTTCAAATAGAGAGTCAGGCTGCGAAGGCTCTTTGGCATCTCGGTTGGATTACGGCGGCGGGCGCGTGCAGGTTGAAAACCTGCGCGAACGAACCCGATGCTCGCCGGCTGCGAGATCGCGGCCGACGGTATGGCCGCGGCGACGTCGGCGCGACGCCCGCCCCAGATCCGCGGTCGGTTGAGTGGGAGCGGCGGTCCATTTCTCGTCAAACGGAGCCAAAATTTGGAATCGGCGGAAGTGGTTTGACGAGCGTGTTTTGTGTTGAGTTCTCGGGCTCCATGCGACGGCGAGCGAACCCAAAAGCGAAGCCGATCGTGAAGGCGGCGGGCGGCGCATCGGGGGCGTGGGAGGGGTGATGGCTTTGGCCGCATCGGTCGTCGACGGGGAGTCGGGAGCCACGAAAAGGCGCGCGAACGAAGCCGTGGGGGCGTCGGTTGATGAGCGGCTTTGCGAGTCGGCGGGTCGGGGAAATTGCGGCGGGTCGGATTCCGACTTATGCTTGGAGCCGGCCTGTGCGATCACGCCTCGACAACAGCGCCGGCGAAAGCGCGATCCGTTTTGGAGACCGACCATGCGAGTCTTCCGACCGCGATTGAGGACGCTGCTCGGCTTGGTGGCGCTTGCGGCCGTCGTCATGGCGGGGGTGTCATGGTGGCGAAGAACGACGGTGGTTTGGGAGGTGATGGAGATCTCGGTCGTTCCATTGCAGCCTGATCCGAACGATCCGGCCGGCGACGGGGGCCGCCGCATCAGACGCATGTACGCCGACGGCCGGGTCGAGGTCCTCCCGGTCGCGGAATGAGCTGCGGGTCGAGAGGGGCGTCGAAATTGCAGTCGGTCGACTCCCCCCTTATGCTTGAGCCGTCTGATCCGGGGGATTCGATCGCCCCAGAAACGATCTGGCAGACCCTCACCGACCGGAGAACTCTCCGCCATGCCTCCCCGCCGCCTGCTCGCCCTGCCCCTCGTCGCCACGACGTTCGTCGCCGGCGCCCTCGCCATTGAAGAGGGCAAGAAGCCCGGCTACAAGGACACGCCCTATCTCCCCGGGGACAAGTGGCGGGTCCACGACGCCGACCGTCCCCATCCGCCGGTCGTCACCCCGGGCGCCACCGTGGGACAGGCCCCGTCGGACGCCGTCGTCCTGTTCGACGGCAAGGACCTCTCGAAATGGCGCGGCGACCACGGCGACGCGACCTGGGAGGTCGTCGACGGCTCGGCCGTCGCGACCAAGAAGGGGGTCGGCTCGTTGGTCTCGCGCGAGGAGTTCGGCGACTGCCAGATCCACCTCGAATGGACCGCGCCCAATCCGCCGAAGGGGAACGACCAGGGTCGCGGCAACAGCGGCGTCCTGATCTTCGGCCGGTATGAGATCCAGGTGCTCGACAACTTCAACAACCCGACCTACGCCGACGGCCACGCCGGCGCGGTCTACGGCCAGCACCCGCCTCTGGTCAACGCCCTGCGCCCGCCCGGCGAGTGGCAGAGCTACGACATCCTCTTCACCGCCCCCAAGTTCAAGGACGACGGCTCGGTGGACAAGCCCGCGCACGTCACGGTGATCGTCAACGGCGTGGTCGTCCAGAACAACGCGGAGATCATCGGCTCCGTCGCCTTCCGGGCCCTCGGCCGCTACCAGAAGCACGGTCCCAAGGGCCCGATCGTCCTTCAGGACCACGGCAACCCCGTCCGCTTCCGCAACATCTGGGTCCGGCCGATCGGCGCGGAGAGCTGAGAACCCATGAGGGGCCGCCGATGAAGACGACCGGGCCGACTTCGGGCTATATCGCACCTGAGTACAGAGTGGCCTGTGCGGCCGTCGTCGGCATCGCGTGCGGGTTGGGCTGCGCCCTGCTTCAGGGGGCGGCGGAGACCATCGGCGGTCCCTCGATTCTCTCATCCAAGGTTCTGCCGATGGCCTTCTGCGGCCTGACGGCGGCGGCGTTCCTGAGTCGAATGGGCTTGCGGTCTCGAAGGACGATCAAGACGAGGTCGATCACGGACGATCTCCTGGCTTGACGAGGTGGACGTGATGCCGATCAGGGTCTTGATCCTTCGCATGATCGGTTGGACCCTTTTTGGCGCTGTCCTCGGGGCCGCGTGCCTTATTGCTGTGGATGTCTTGGGCGGTTCCAAGAGGCTCGGTGCATTCCTGGGTCCCTCGGTGATGAATGTCGGGACGATGTTGGGCCTAAGAGAGTATTGGATGTGGCGTAGGGACCGGGATAAGCCAGCCTCGAAAGCGGACGATCCCCTCGCCTGAGGTTGACGACCGGCACGTTCCTGACAGCCACGAATTGCGGGGACCTTCAGGGAAATCCGTCTTCCCCTCCAGGGATTCGATAGCCATCGAATGCTCGCCTTGAACGCGACGCCGATCCCCCCCTCATCCGGCCGGTTCCCGGCCACCTTCCCCCGCGAGGGGGGAAGGTCGTTATGGACTTGTTCGAGGAAGATGATGTCGATCATGACGACGCGGCGTTTGATTGTCGCCCTGACCTTCGTCGCGGCGGCGGGGCGGGCTTTCGCCGAGGACGGCAAGGCCCCTGCTCCGGGGTCGCCGATCGTCTTCTCGGACGACTCGCGGTTGGGTAAGCCGTACGCCAAGGATCCCTCGGTCGTGAAGTTCCGGGGGGCGTACTGGATGTACTACTCGCTCCCCGGGATGAAGGCCGGCCCCCAGGGGTTCGCGCTGGGGTGGTCGATCGGCGTGGCGAAGAGCGACGACCTCAAGAGCTGGAAGAAGGTCGGCGAGATCCTCCCCGAGCAGGAGGTCGAGCGCAACGGGATCTGCGCGCCGGGGGCGCGGGTGGTTGGCGACCGGCTCCACCTGTTCTACCAGACGTACGGCAACGGCGCCCGCGACGCCATCTGCCACGCCGTCTCCGAAGACGGCGTCCACTTCGACCGCGACAAGAGCAACCCCGTGTTCCACCCCACCGGGGCCTGGAGCGTCGGCCGGGCGATTGACGCGGAGCTGTTCGAGTGGAAGGGGAAGTACTTCCTCTACTACGCGACCCGCGACCCCGAGATGAAGATTCAGATGCTCGGAGTGGCGACCTCTGCCGGCCCGGATTCGTTCGGCAGCGGCGGCTGGACCGACCTCAGCGTCGACGGCCCGCTCCTGAAGCCGGAACTTCCCTGGGAGGGCAAGTGCATCGAGGCCGCGTCGCTCTGCACCCGTGACGGCAAGGTCTTCATGTTCTACGCCGGCGCGTTCAACAACGCCCCCCAGCAGATCGGCGTCGCCGTCAGCGACGACGCCGTCCACTTCCAGCGCCTGAGCGACAAGCCCTTCCTCCCCAACGGCCCGCCCGGCTCGTGGAACTCCTCCGAGTCCGGCCACCCCGGCGTCTTCGTCGACGACGACGGGTCGACATATCTCTTCTATCAGGGGAACGACACGAAGGGCAAAACCTGGAGCCTGGCTCGCCTTCGCGTGGAATGGAAGGACGGCAAGCCCGTCCCGGCGGCCGAGTGAGCGAGGGTTCGTGAATCTCGTCGACAGGGCGACGGTGCAGATTGAAGTCCAGGGGGAGTGCGGATGGGCGCTTATCAGATCCTTCGGCGCATCAGCCGCATGCCGGGAGTCCGCTCGCTCATCCCGCAGGGCCTGCGCAATCGCGGGATCAGCCTGCTGCGGAGAGATTCGGTCGCCGACTTCCCCGACCGCGTCTATATGGAGAAGTCCATCCTTCCCGCCGTGGTCGCCCTCGACCCCCGGCGCGTGCTGGATGTGGGGGTCGAGACCTACACGCAGCACTACCACACGTTCTATCCTGAGACCTGCGAGTACTGGACGATCGACTTCAACCCGGACGTGGTCCCGCTGGCCCGGCCCGGCCGCCACGTCCTGGGTGACGTTCGCGAGGCCGACAAGCATTTCGACCCCGCCTCGATCGACGTCGTCCTGGCCAACGGCCCGTTCGGCTTCGGGATCGACTCCGAGGTCGAGCAGGCCGAGACGATCGAGACGATCCGACGACTGCTGACGCCCCGGGGCTGGATGCTCATCGGCTGGAACCAGGCCGGCGACGGACTCCCCACCGTCGCCGCCGGCCGCCAGCCGGGCCACATCGTCGACCCAACCCGGCTGGCCGTCGTCCGCGACCACTTCGACCACGTCGGCCCCGGCGGGCTCCCCGCCCGCAAGACGTTCGGCGACTGCTCCCACGTCTACGACTGGTTCCGCGCCCGCTCTTGAATCGGACGGACGGCGCTCAGTCGACCTTGGCGGGGAGGAACGTGAACGGCTCCGACCTGCGGAACGAGGTCGAGGCGTCGCCGTTGTACGTGGTCCCATCGGACAGTGTGAGCTTCTTGACGGGAGAGCCCTCCGCGAAGTCGATTTCCGAGAGCTTCACCCAGAACACCGTCGGGCTGGTGGCGGAGTCGAAGTAGAGGGTTCGGTCCTTCGCGTCGTGGACCGTCCGCCAGACCGTGCTGGCGATGTTCGGCTCTCCCGGCGTGGTGATCCCCAGCGGGACCGAGACGCTCCGGATCACGCTGAAGATCGTCGCGAGCGCCCGCGATTCATCGGAGATCGGCGGGATCGTCTTGATGAAGTACGACGCCCGCACGAAACGGTCGGCGGCGCGGATCCCGCCCGGCAGCATGACGTCGCCGCCGATCGCGTCCCAGTAGCCGTTGATCGCGAGCTGCCTGTCGAACGTCGGCGAGTTGGTCATCACCGGGTACTCCCGGCCGTGGTGGATCTTGAGGACGCCGCCGATGTACTCGAAGACCGCGGTGTCCCCGGTCGGGTCGGTGATCGCCAGGTGGCCGGTCGCCGGGCTGCCGTTGGGCAGGATCGGGGCGACGACCCGGAAGGGCTCCTTGCGGAGGGCTTCCACGGCCTCGGCGACGGTCCCGAACTGGTCGAGCACGTACTGGGTCCACAGGCTGATCGAGAGGGTCGGCTTCGAGCCGTCGGCCTTGCCGTAGTCGGACTCGGCCAGGTACAGGATGTTGGCGACGAGCCCCTTCTCGTTCATGCCGTCGACGCTCGCGATCTCGTACATCGTGGCGACCACGCTGCCGTACTTGCTCGTCCACGAGAACGAGTTCGACCCGGCCGCCCCGTCCCGCTTCACGCCCCGAGGCAGCGCGTAGAGGTTCGTCCGGGTGTCCTCCATCCAGTCGAACGACCGGGCCACGAGCACCCCGTGATCGGGGCCGAGATACACGCACCGCGTGCAGGCGAGCGCAACGTCGCTCGCCGAACCGAGGATCACGACGGCGACCGCGAGTGATCGAAAGATGGCTTTCATCATGGTACAAGCGTCTCTTCGAATGAACCTTCGACCGCGACCGCATCGCGCACGGTCCTGCTCAAAGCGTAGGACGCGAATCGCGGCGAGGAGGTCTCCAAGAGCCAAGCTTGATCCAGAACGACTTCGAAACGAGAGAGCCGGATCGGTCGGGCTGGGCCCGTTCCCATCCGGCTCGACTGATGGACGGTTTCGGTCGTTTTAGACGCTTATGCGCGGGCCTTGCGGCGACGGCTGAGGGCCAGGACGCCGATCGCGCCGCACCCCAGCAGGGCGATGCTTGAGGGCTCAGGGATAGGCGCGAGGAAGCCTCGGATTTCGCCGCCCGGGGCGAACGTCGTGTGGATGTTCAGATAGGCGCGGCCTTCCGCCAGGGCGGTCGCGAACGCCGCTTCCGCGAGGGGGACGGTATTGCCGTTGGCCGTGACGTAGGCGGGGTTGTAGAACGAGGCGAGGCTGGTGTCGAACGTCTGGTCGTAGGTGCCGGACGTCACGCCCAGGGGGAAGCCGCTGAACGTCGGAACCTGGGTGGCGACGATCGCCGTCCCGGTTCCCGGCACGGTCGTCGCGGCGTGGATGTGCGAGGCCGTCGTGGTGCCCAACAGCCCGCTGAAGGTGACGGAGATGTGGAGGGAGTGGGCGGCCAGGTCGAAATCCACCTGAGCGAAGCCCGTGCCGGGCGACGCGTTCGGCGGGCTCTCGGCCGGCCCGCTCAGGGTCGCAAAGTACGTGATCAGTGCAGCCTGAGAGACCGAGGGGGCGGCCAGGACGAGGGCCAATACGAATGACGTCCCGACGATGCGGATCATGATCTGTCTCCGGAAAGGATGCGAGGGAATTGGGATGCCCCGGAGAGTAGCAGGCCCTGGCCCAGAATCCAAGATAGTAGTTTGGATATGCAAAAACCGCTTATTTGAATCTGCGAACGAAAAAACCGGACGAAGCAGGTAGGATTCCCTGCTCTCGCCCGGTTTGGCATCTTCACGATCGGAAGCGTCTGGAATCAGCCCACGGGTTCCAGGACCCGAGGCTCGACTGGCGAGGACGACGGCTCGAAGACGATGGCGAAGACCTCGTCGAGGTTCGAGACGCAGTGGAAAACCAAGGCCTCACGGACGTCGGCCGGGATGTCTTCGAGGTCGGCCTCGTTCTTCTTGGGGAGGATGATCTCCTTGACCCCGGCGCGGTGGGCGCCGAGGACTTTTTCCTTCACGCCGCCGATCGGCAGGACGCGGCCTCGCAGGGTGATCTCACCCGTCATGGCGACGTCGCTGCGCACCGGGCGGTTGGTCAGGGCCGAGACGATCGCCGAGGCCATCGCCACGCCCGCCGAGGGGCCGTCCTTGGGGATGGCGCCCGCAGGTACGTGGATGTGGACCTCGATCGGGCCCGTCCGGTCGTCGGGGATCTTCAGGGCCCGCGCGTTGGTCGCGGCGTAGGTCACGGCGGCCCGCGCCGATTCCTTCATTACGTCGCCGAGCTGGCCGGTCAGGATCAGGCCGACGCTGCCGGGGCCCGCGTAGGTCCCGTCGCCCTCTTCGGGCTTGCGACCGGACTGGAGCCGGCGGACGGCGGCCTCGACGAACATGATGTCGCCGCCGGCCGGGGTGTAGTACATGCCCGTGGCCACGCCGACTTCCGGCCCCTCGCTGACGTGCTCCGGGTGAACCCGGGGCCGACCCAGCAGGTCGTGGACGTCGTCCGCGTCGATGGTCAGGTCGACGGTCTGGCCGGCGGCGAGCTTTCGCGCCAGCTTGCGGGTCACGGCGCCGATCTGGCGTTCCAGCTGGCGGACGCCGCTCTCGCGGGTGTACTCGCTGACGACCGCCGCCACGGCCTTTTCGCTGAACGTCACGCCGGAGTCCATCAGGCCCGATTCCTCAAGCTGCCGGGGGATCAGGTACGTCTTGGCGATCTCGGCCTTCTCGCGCTCGGTGTAGCCTGCGAAGTCCACCACCTCCATCCGGTCCAGAAGCGGGCCGGGGATGTTCTGGATGAAGTTCGCCGTGGCCACGAAGAGCACCTCGCTCAGGTCGAACGGGATGTTCATGTAGTTGTCGGTGAACGTATCGTTCTGCGCCGGGTCAAGGACTTCCAGCAGCGCGCTGGCGGGGTCGCCCTGGTGGGAGATCCCCAGCTTGTCGACCTCGTCGAGCAGGAAGACGGGGTTCTTGGTCCCGGCTTGCTTGAGGCCCTGGATGATCCGGCCCGGCATGGCGCCGACATACGTTCGACGGTGGCCGCGGATGTCGGCCTCGTCGCGGATGCCGCCGAGTGCGACGCGGACGTACTTCCGCCCCAGCGCCCGGGCGATCGACTTGGCGATCGACGTCTTTCCCACGCCCGGCGGGCCGACGAACAGCAGGATCGGGCCGCGGGCCATCGCCTTGGCCTTCGCCTCCTTGCCGTCGGTGATCGTCTTGTCGTCGTCGACCTTCGCGGCCAGCGACGGCGTGGCGGTCTCCTTGGCGTCCTTCAGCTTCGACGCGGCGCACTCGCCGGACGTCTCGACCTCCTCGGCCACCTTCTTGGCGCGGAGCTGGCGCACGGCCAGGAACTCCAGGACGCGGTCCTTGACGTCCTCCAGCCCGTAGTGGTCGTTGTCGAGAACCTCGGTGGCGTGCTTGAGGTCCAGGTCGTCGTCCGACCGCGTGTTCCAGGGGAGCTCGGCGATCCACTCCAGGTAGGTGCGGATGACCTGCGCTTCCATCGACTCGCGGCCTGAGCGCTCCAGTCGGCCCAGCTCGCGCTCGACCTCGGCGCGGCCCTCCTTGGGGAGTTCCAGCTTGCCGAGCTTCTCGCGCAGCTCGATCATCTCACGCGACTGGTCGTCGTCGCCCAGCTCCTTCTGGATGGCCTTGAGCTGTTCGCGCAGGAACATCTCGCGCTGGCGTTCGCCCAGCTCTTCCTGCACCTGCGACTTGATCTCGGCCTGCGCGGCGAGCATGCCGATCTGGCGCTGCATCTGGATGAGGACACGGCGCAGCCGCTCCTCGACGCCGAGGGTCTCCAGCAGCAACTGCTTGTCGGCCACAGGCAGCTCGACGTAGCCGGCCACGAGGTCGGCGAACCGGCCGGGCTCGGTGACCGAGTCGAGAACCTGGTGCAGCACCTCGTCGGGAAGGCCGCGACGCTCGCCCAGCTCCATCGCCCGCTCGCGGGTTTCCTTGTACAACGCGGCGAACGCGGCGTCGTTCTCGTCGAGAGGCGGGACCTCGGCGATCGGCATGAGGTCGGCGGTGAGATAGTCCTGATCGTCGTGATAGTTGAGCACGACGGCGCGGTGCTCGCCCTGGAGCAAGAGCTGGACGCCCCCCAGCCCGCGCTGGACCTGGCCGATCTTCCCGACCACGCCCATCGTGTAAAGCTGGTCGGTCGTCGGCTCGTCGACGTTCTCGCGCTGGGCGACCGCGAAGACCTCCCGGTTCTCCTTCAGCGCCGCCTCGATCGCATGCAGCGTACCAGGCCGACCCACTCCGATCGGCACCGTCAGCCCCGGATAAATCACGGTGCCCCGCAAAGGCAGCACCGGCAGTGTTTGTCGTTCCGCCATCCTTTCGCCTCCTCCCTTCCCTATGCTCGACCCGCTACCGTAGTAATCTAGTAGGTGTACGAACGGTCGCCGTCAAGTGTGCGAATAAATACGAAGGCGCATCAAGGACGGCCGTCGGCGAGACCGCCGAAGGCGGCGCTCACGAGGGTATAGTAGGACGACACGGCGACATCGTCCGATTTCTCCTCGCCGGAACGGTCCTCCTGCATCGGAGCGAACCTGGTGACCGCCTCCCCGACGCCGGATAAGAATGATGGAGAGCCTTCCCAAGACCGCGACCGCCTCCGCGAAGCGTGTCTTGAGCGTCTCCGGCAAGAGGTGCGGATTGGACTCGAGCAAATCGAGCGCGGCGAGTTGATCCCGCTGGACGTTTGGGGGACTCTCGCCCGCGCCCGGGCGCGTCGCGCGGGGAGATGAAATCGTGTGGCGACTGGAGAGCGAGAGCCCCAGAGCGGATCTGGTACGCTGGCGGATCACAGGCCAGGACGGCGTCGACCTGTCCTTCGGCGACATGCTGACGCGGCTTTCCAACGAGAAGGCGTTTCGTGAGGCGTGGATTGGGGCGCTCCGAAGCGTGCCCATGGATGCGTACTGCTGGGAGTGCCCACCCGTAACGGCGACGACGTCTTCGCGACCCTTTGAGTGTGTGTTGGTTGAGAGCCCTCTCCTCCGCAGGCTGACTCCGGATCCCAGTCCCTTCGCCGAGCACCTCACCAGCGACTGTAGCGTCGTCGCCTTCTCAAACCTTGGAGGAGATTCCCTACTCATCGTTCCTTGCCCAAGGTCGGGCCGCGACTTCGCCCACCTCGCGAGGTTCATGAAGGCCGCCGACGACTCGCAGGTCGACGAACTCTGGCGACAGGTCGGCGCGAGCGTCCTGGAGAGGCTGGGGGAGGTGCCGTTGTGGCTGAGCACCGCCGGACTCGGCGTTTCCTGGCTGCACGTGCGCCTGGACAGCCGGCCCAAGTACTACCGGCATACGCCCTACAAAACCCCTCCAGCGAATCACTGGTGAGTTGTGTCGATTGTTTCTGACAAAACCGTCTTGATTGGTGAAGTCGCATGGTGCATGCTGTGGGAAACGGGCTTTTCGCGACGCGAGGCTGCGCCGGGGGCTCGTCCCCACCCGCTTGCAGCATGGAGGTCCGACCATGGCGGACCGCACCGATCGGCGGCGATTTTTGAATGCGACGCTCCTGGGGGCGGCTGGCGCCGGGGCGGCGCTGAGTCGTGAGGAGACGATCCTGGGGGCGGCGGTCGACGAGGGGAAGGTCGACGCGCCGGCGCGGCCCGTCTACAAGGGGGATCCCCTGCCCCGCGGCCGGCTCGGCAAGCTGGAGATCAGCCGGCTGATCATGGGGGGGAACCTCGTCGGCGGCTTCGCGCACAGCCGCGATTTGCTCTACGTCTCGCGGCTGCTCCGCGAGTACAACACCGACGACCGGATCTTCGAGACGCTGGCCCTGGCCGAGAGGTCCGGCATCAACACCGTCCAGTTCAACACGGGCTGCTATCCTTATATCGAAAAGTACAACCGAGAACACGGCGGCAAGATGCAGGCGATCCTCTGCGTCGACGCCGATTTCAACGACCCGGTCAGGGTGAAGGACCAGATTCAGGAGATGGTGGGTCGGGGCGTGGCCGCGCTTTACACCCACGGCATGTTCACCGACCGCTGCGTGATGAACGGCAAGCTCGACGTGGTGGCGAAGTACGTCGAGATGATCAAGGCGGCGGGCGTTCCCGCCGGCGTGGGGAGCCACTCGCTGGAGACGACGATCGCCAGCGAGAAGGAAGGCTGGAACCCCGACTATTACGTCAAGACGTTCCACCCCGACGCCTACTGGTCGGCCTCGCCGCCGGAGGCTCGCGACGAGTGGTGCTGGTATCGCGAATACAGCCAGGACCACGACAAGTACCACGACAACATCTTCTGCGTCAGCCCGACCCGCACCGAGGAGGTCATGAAGGCCGCCAATAAGCCCTGGCTCGCCTTCAAGGTCATGGCCGCCGGCGCTCTGACGCCCCAGGTCGGCTTCCAGTTCGCCTACTCCCACGGGGCCGACTTCATCATCGCCGGCATGTTCGACTTCCAGGTCGCCGACGACGTCAGCATCGCCGTCAAGGCCCTGAAACGCAGCCAGAAGCGCGAACGCCCCTGGTTTGGGTGAGTCTTGCAAGCTGCGACCTCTGGTTCCCTCTCCCGCCGGGAGAGGGTGGCCCGAAGGGCCGGGTGAGGGTCGTCGGACCTGGACGCATGGCCTGGGTTTGCCGCTAGCAAGGCCGACATGCCCTCCGCGCTCCGGTGACCCTCATCCGCCGCTGCGCGGCACCTTCTCCCGAGGGGAGAAGGGACGACTTGCCATCATGGCGGTTCCGGGCCAGAATCCAGGGACTCCCCGTCCGTCGCCCGGAGGAACGCCCATGCCGGTCTCCACCTCGAAGAAGACGACGCCGCGATTCGCGACCGTCGCCGACCTGCTGAAGCGCCTCGGCGATATTCCCGCTGAGCGCGTGCGCCTGGATCCATTTCCGGGCATGGCGACGGAGCGGGACCGGATTGCGGCGGAGAGGCGTGACGATCGGTTGTATGAACTTATCGACGGCGTCCTGGTTGAGAAGGCGACGGGTTCGGAGGAGTCGTGCTGGACAGCCCTCCTGTGCTGTTACCTGTACGGCCACGTCCTGAAGCATGACCTCGGGATGGTCATGGGCCCCAACGGGCCGGTTCGTCTAGGGCGTCAACAGGTCCGACAGCCGGACCTGTCCTTCATCTCCTGGGAACGTAATCCCAGATCGAACGCCCGGGGCGAATGCCTCACAGTGGCCCCGGACCTGGCGGTTCAGGTTCTCAAAAGGACGAACACCCCGGGCGAAATGGCTCGAAGGCTCGACGAGTATTTCCGAACCGGCGTGCGGTTGGTCTGGCTCGTCGACCCTCGCAAGCGCGAGGTTCGCGTGTACGGCTCGCCCACAGCGCCGGCGGTGGTGCTGACGGCGGCCGACGTGCTCGAGGGCGGCGAGGTCGTCCCTGGCTTTCGCCTCGCCCTGGGCGAGTGGTTCGCCCAGGCGGAGAGCCGTGGGCCGAAGGGTGGTCGATGATCCACATTCTCAAGGGCGGCACCGACGCCGCCGGCATGCTTCTGTTCGATCCTCAGGCCCTTCCGGAGGATTTCGACGAGAGGACCCGCGGCGAGGCGGCGCAAACTCTGGAGGAGGCGGCCCGTGAGGGGAGGCTCTTCCGGCTGGAGCCCGGCGGGAACGGCTCGTACTCGCTGGGCCTCTGCGTCGGCGAGGAGCCGCCGGAGGATGTCGCCGACTTCCTCCGGCTTGTGGACGAGGCGGACCGACTGATCGTCCGCAACCGCTTGTTCTTCGCCGGGATTGAGTACGGCTTCCGCGACGACGGTTCGTTCCTGGCCAAACACCCGCACATGGGCGAGTACGCCGACGTACCGCCCGGGACGTACCGGCTCCGGCTTTTCGTGGCCGATTATCCCGAGGGGATCGTCGAGGACCGCCTGCGCGGGCGGGTCGCCGGCGCGGCGGTCTGGCTCGACGGAATCATGCGGCGGTTCCTGCTGCCGATCGGCAGCCTGGGGGCGATCGCCGGCATGATCGGCCTGGCCCTGATGGGCTGGCGCGAGTGGCGCGTTACGGCGCTCCCCGTCAGCCTCGCTATGGTCCTCCCCGCCTTCGTCGTCTCGCTCCTGCCCGCCTATCGCGAGGCTCGCGAAGCCCGCCGCGACGTCGAGGACGGCCTGCCTGACTACTGGGCCGTGCTGGAACGAGTCTCTGACGCCTGAGCGCTCACGCGAGGTCGTCGAACACCTTCGGCTTGGGCTTGGGCTTGGCGGTCTTGCGTGAAACCATGGCGAACATCGGCGGCAGCGCCGGGACTCCGTAGATGAGGATGAAGGTCGCTACGAGCCACTGATCCGCCATGGCGAACTGGACGGCGGCGATCGGCAGGCAGATCATCAACAAGACGCCGACGACCCACGGCGGAACCGGGATCGGGCGGTTCGCCCAGAGGAGCCTGGCGACCCAGAAGGCAAGGACCAGAATCGGGCCGACCACGGCGACGGCCGTCAGGATCCCCCACCGGCCCGAGGCCAGCGACGCAGCCGTGCCGACGGCCAGAATCAACCCCATCAGCCCCGCCAGGCCGAAGAGGATCACTGCCAGAGCCCGCGTGAGTATCTGATCTCGTCGATCGGATGCCGCGTACGTTGGGGGATTCATCATCGCACCCTCCTTTTGCTCGTGGCTTCGTCGCCGCGGCGCGATTATTGAACCCCGCTTCGGAATTCCGAGATCCGTCGCTTCACGTCAGTAGGCGTCGGCCCCGACGACCTCGCCCCCCGCTCGGCTGGAGAGGGCCTGGTAGATGGACAGGTTGATCGACGCCTTGAGGAACCGGACGGAGCCGTCGCCGAAGAGCATGTTGATGCCGCCGGGGTGTCGACAGGCGGCGTCCTGGTCGTTCATGTCGCGGGAATTGGGGACGTGGCTGGACTGGAAGAGCGTCGTGTGGGCGTGGTCGTCGTCCGGTTCCTCCTTCACGGCGCCGATCCAGACGGTCTCGGCGTCGAAGTGGTCGTGCGAGCCGATCTCCACGGCGAACGTCCCGTTGTGCCGCTCGGAGGCCGCGAGCGTTTGCGAGAGGCCGTCGGTCACGTCGCTGAAGCTCACCACCGTGTTGCGCTGGAAGAGGCCCCGACGGTCCGTCGGGTCGGCGTCCATGCTCCCGGGGCCGAACGAGGCGACGTAGCTGGAATCGGCGTAGCGGAAGCCGTCGCGCTCCAGGAACTTCCCCGGCGAGGTCTCGTCCGACGGGCAGAGGTAGAACGAGATCGGAGTCGTCGCCGTCGTCGAGTTCACCCCGTTCCAGAGCGGCAGGCTGTAATTCGCCGAATCGAAGAGGGCCCGCTGCTCCACCCCCGGCAGGATCATCGCCCCCCAGCCAAACCCCCCTCGGCTGTAATTCGTCGCGAAGACGTAGCCCATCGGCAGCTTGGTGTGGGCATCGTGATAGCCGTGGAACGCCAGGCCGATCTGCTTCAGGTTGTTCACGCAAGAGATCCGCCGCGCCGCCTCTCGCGCCGCCTGCACCGCCGGCAACAGCAAGGCGATCAACACCGCGATGATGGCGATCACGACGAGCAACTCGATCAACGTGAACCCGCGGACTCGACGCATGACGAAGCCCTTCCGGAGAGGGAGGCTCAGGCCGGTGATACGAAATTCCGTTTCGTAATATCGCGCCCAGCCCGCTGCCGCAA
The DNA here is from genome assembly GCF_011065895.1 of Paludisphaera rhizosphaerae. NCBI lineage: Bacteria > Pseudomonadati > Planctomycetota > Planctomycetia > Isosphaerales > Isosphaeraceae > Paludisphaera > Paludisphaera rhizosphaerae. Next base: position 36,045 of record NZ_JAALCR010000038.1, read on the forward strand.
TGGTCCAGTCGATCGCGGTCGACGATTCCGAGCGTCCGTTGACGGATGTCGGACGAGGGGAGTAGAGTGATGCTCCACGACGGATGTCAGAGTGGCGGAGAGACGAGATGCCCAGGGTGAGTTCCCGGAAGCGGCCGTCGAAGGAGCCCGAGCGGATGGGGATCGGCGCGGCGATGGCCGGGGTCGGACTCGTGGCGTTCGGACTGGCGTTCCTGCGAGGGCGGAACCCGGGGTACGTGGGGGCGTTCGGGCCGCTGCTGGCGGTGATGCTCTGGATCTTCTTCGAGGGGGTGATCCGTCGTCGTCGGATGGAGGGCTTCCACTATGCGACGGCCATCGTCACCGTGCCGGTCTCGGGGATGATCGCGCGGTGGATCGCGCTGGGACGGTTCCGACCACTGGGGCCGCTCGCCGGCCTGGCGTCGCCCTGGTTCGTGGGGCTGGGCGAGTTCCTGATCGGCGGCGCGATCAGTCTGCTGCTGGGGGTGTCGGCGGGGTGGGTGGTCCGTCGGTTGGAGCAGGCGCGGGGATGGGACCTCGCGCCGATGTTCCGGGGGGCGGTCGTCGGTTCGTTCCTCGCGGTTCCGATCATGCTCGCCCTCTGGGGGCCGACGTGGAACGACACCTCGACCGTCGAGCGTTCGTGGCAGATCGGTGCGCTGGCCGCCGGCTTCGTCGCCGGCGGCTTTACCGGAGCGGCGCGGGGGTGACGGTTCAGGACGGCTCCGAGATCAGCGCGGGTGCCATGGCCACGCTTGCGTGGCCATGAACCGGTGTGGGAGGACCGCGAGACCGTCGCCGATCGCATGGCCACGCAAGCGTGGCCATGGCACCCAGGTCAGCTCCTCGTCCGGTGTGTGAGTGGGCTCAAGAAAAGTGGCGGGTTGTCAGGTGGCGGCGCGGGGATGACGGCTCAGGAAGCCGGCTCTGAGATCAGCGCCGCTTTGCGCAAGACCAGCGCCTCCGCGGGGGGCTGTTCGACGCGGAGGGCGCCCAGGCCCAGGTCGACGACGCCTCCCACGCGGCGTTCCAGGTCGGTCAGGTCGCGGTCGAGGGCGGAGAGGGCCTCGGCGTGGGTCCGGACCGAGGCGCAGGCCTCGGCGGCGTCTCGGCAGAGGGAGTCCAGCAGCGGGGCCTTCGCCAGGCGCTCGACGACGGCCTTCAGGTCCTGGTCGAGCCCCCGGTTGAGCCGGTGCAGCAGGATCGCGCCGATCGCCACGCCCCACAGGAGGCACCAGAAGAGCGCCTGGAAGACGAAGTCCAGGCCGAGCAACTGCGAACCCTGGATCATGTGGTCATAGAAGAAATTCTTGGCCATGTGCAGGACGAGCCAGGCCGGGAGCAGGGCGAAGAGGACTTCGAAGACGAGGTGCGTGGTTTTGCCGGCCAGGCGGGCCACGCGCTTCTCGACGACCTCATTGATCTCGGCGTCGAGCCGGCGGTAGACGTCGACGGCGACTGTGGCGAGCTGCTCGGCGGAGAAGTCGCCGCCGTCGTCGCCGGGGGCGGGGCGGATCTGGGCCTCGTTCTCGTAGCCTTGCAGGACCGTCCGCGCGTGGGCGAGGTCGCCTTCGGTCAGGCCGAGGTCGGCCTCGGCCGTCAGCGCGGCGGCGGCGCGGCTCTCGCGCCATTTCTCGCCGACCATCGACACGGCCGTCCAGCCGCCCGCGAGGATCGCCTGCGTGGGCGTCCGGGCGCGGAGGAGGATCAACGATCGGATCAGCGTCCCGGCCGCCGACCAGAGGCCGATCAGCGAGGCCAGCGGGCCCGCGCCCCACGTCTGGTTGAGTTGCCGCAGGACCCGGGACCGCCAGAGCCGGCGGTTGGCGTCGATCCGCTCGGACATCTTGGCGGCGATCTTGGCGGAGAGCCGGGCGCGCTCGTGGGCCATGGCGGATTCCAGCTTGGCTACCTTCGCCATGCCGGCGTCGACGGGCGTGCGGATCGCCCCCAGCAGCCAGCCGTAGAGGCCCAGCAGGTTGGCGCGTCGGATCCGGTGCCGGGCGCGGCTGGCCAGTTCGTGCTCCAGCAGGTCGCGGAACTTGGCGAAGTCTGCGTCAACGGGCTCGCCGCGCTCCTGGGCCTTGAGGGCCTCGGCGGCGTCCAGGCGGAAGACCTCCGGCACGCGCAGGCCGAGCGTATCCAGGTAGCGGCGGAGGTCGGGCCGGTTGTCGTGGTCGACCGACGCGTGCGTCTGGACGAACAGGATCTGCCGCCCCGGCGCGTTCCGCTTCAGCTCCTGGCCGACGACGTGCGACTTGTACTTCTGCGAGGTCGCCGTGTGGACCATCACGTCGCAGTGGGGCATCACCGCGCGGAGGATGTCCAGATGCCGCTCACCCCCCTGCCCGTCTTCCGGGTCCTGCGTGTCCGGGTCAGGGCAGTCGATCAGGATCATCTGTTCGAGCAAGGGGATGTTCAGGCGATGGATCTCAATGGAGTCCTCGCCCAGCCCGAGGAACGAAGGGTCGACGTCGGGATGGCAGGCGACGACCGCTCGTCGCGTCATCGGCCGGAACTCCTTCCCCGCCCGGCTGACCCGCCTTCCCAGCAGCGCATTGAAGAGCGTGCTCTTCCCCGTCCCCGACCCGCCCATGAACCCGACCACCAGCGCGCGGTCGAGGTCGATCTCCGGCACGCACAGCCGAGCGTCCAGCCGAGCGACCAGCCCCTTCGCCTCTTCAAAGGGCGGCCAAACCGGCGCGTCCTTCGCCCAGGCCGTCAGCCGTTGGTGCAGACGATCGAAGCCGGCGAGCAGATGCTCGCGCTCCCAATCCGCCTTGGTGAATCGGTCGGCCATTGGCAGGGTCACCTATCTTCGCGAATCGGAGTAAGAATAGGAAAAGGCCTTGGTTCGATCGTCGACATGCTTCCTGTACGATTCCTTGCACTCGTCCGAAAGCCGCGAGGAATCGATGAGGGAAAACACGTCGGGCCTTTTGGCGATGAAGGCTTCGAGGATGCGCCTGGAACGGGTCTCGACGAGATCGAGCCTCCGGGCGAACTCCACGAAGTCATCGTAGGCGTAAAAGCCGTTCGCCTTGTAGCTCTCCGTCTCAAATCCATCCGCGAACAGATCGAGGGCGGTTTGCGACTCCCCCGGCAGGTGCAACCGCGTGTTCAGCAGGTCGTAAGCCGGAGTCAGGGCGTACGCGCCGGTCAGGTTGCTCCTGATGAGCGAGAAGTTCTTCGCATGGGCGTCGCCGTTATGGACGAGGTAGTTGAAGGCCACCAGCGCGAAATACCGTTCCAGATCCACCTTGGACGTGGGGACGTAGCGTCGGATCAGTCGGCCGATTTCCTCGTAGGAGAAGTCGTACTTGTAGTTCTTGCCGTGAGTCTCCTCGGACCTGGACGCGATCTGGGCGAAATCCTCTTGGAGCAAGCGACTGCCATCAGCCTGGACGTCGAAACGGCGTACGAGGTACGCGACCTCCCCATCGCTGAAGGATACCAGCGCGTTCTCCGCCACGGCGATCTTGAACACCCGGCGGGCGATCTGCATCGTCAGGTGCTCATTGATCGGGACCATGTCCAGCCGATCGAACGACCCATGCGGCCTGGGCTTGAGGATATACTGTCCACCCGCCGCCGCCATCTCCAGTTTGCCGTCTCTCAGGGCGAGCGGAATCTTGGTCTGGACGCCCGATATCGACATCCGTCCGGAAACGTCCTCGCGCTTCGCTCGATCGTAATCCGGGCGCGAGAAGGGTAGCTCGAAGGGGACTTTCTTGCCGTCGAAGAGTCGTTTGCGACACGGGGCGCAGAAGGTCGCCTGATCGGCCTTGAGACAGCCCGGGCACCGCGTCATGACGAGGCCACCTCCTCGACCGTAACGCCTCCGATCGTCTCCACCTCGCAGGTCTTCAGGAGCCGCGTGAAATGGTCGTCCTCGTCGATCTTCAGGGCTCGACACTGGAACGCCTTGTCCTCTCCTTCCGCCATCAATCCGAAAAAGAACGGGAAGAGGATCGATGACTCGAAGGGGGCTTCCCGCTTGGGGAAGGAGAGACTGATGGCGGGGAGCCTGGGATCGACCAGATAGCCCGGCGCGTACTGGAAGCGGTAGACGCCGGCGTGGCCCTTGGTCAGCACGCCCGCGAACACTCCCCGGCAGTACACGTTAGCTTGACGCATCGATCGACTTTTCCGCCAGTTGCAGTTCCAGGCCCAGGACATCCGCGATCTTGGCAAGCTGGTTGATCGTCGGATTCGCCCGGCCGTTCTCGAGGTCGGTCAGGCCTCGCAGCGTCACCCCGGCGAGTTCGGCGAGGTCCCTTTGACGCAGGCGCAGGTTCTTCCGCCGCTGGCGGAGCCTCTCCCCTATTTCGTGGTTCGTCATGGATTCTGACACCCCCCGCTCGACACCGTCAAAGAGGGTCGGACCTGGGTACCAAGGCCACGCTTGCGTGGCCATGAACCGCCGTGGGACGGTTGCACGACCATCGCCGATCGCATGGCCACGCAAGCGTGGCCATGGCACCCCAACACTGCCTGGAAATGTGTTCCAGCGGTATTGAGCGAGACACGTCTGGGCTTTTCCTCTGTCGGCGTGCGTACTGCTATGCGCTTTTATTTACTTCTCAACCCACGCTGAACGTCTCGTGGGGAAAAGTGTATTGCACTGCGCTTTCGAAGAAGTGTAGGCGGTGGTTGCCTGAATGGCAATCCAGATGTGCGTTGAAGTGCGCTTTTGCTGATTCAGTCGAAGTTGGTTTTCACGCCACGCCTTCGGTCGCCGGCACGGGCTCATCCAGGGCCGCCAGCTCGCGGGAGAGTTCGGCGGCGAGGCGGTAGGCGGTTTGGAAGTCCGGGCTGCGGCCGAGACTGGCGAGGCGGTCGATGTGGTCGAGGTGGCGGCCGACGACGCAGTCGTCGACGACGCGGGCGAGCAGCTCGGCGCGTTCGCGGTAGAAGGCGGCGAAGAGGTCGCCGATCAGGGCTCGCGCGGGGCCGCTGAGGCGGGCGATGGCGCCTTCGCCGCCGGCCGTCAGCGCGGAGCCGGCGGCGACGTCGAAGAAGACCTGGCCGATCGCGTGGCCGCCGGCCTGGAAGACGGTCCCCGCCGCGATGTCGGCCGCGCCGAACATGCCGATCGTCAACGCCGGCCGCGCCACGGCGGTCGCCACCAGGCCCCACTCGATCGCCCGCATCATCTTGGGGTGCTCCGCCTCGAACGACTCCAGCCGCCTGGCGATCACCGCGCGGTAAGACGCCGTGGCCAGCGGCGCGGCGTCGAGCCGGCGCTGAAGCTCCTCGAAGGCCCGCCGTCGCTGGTCGCCGGCGATGAGGGGCTCTAGCTCCTTGCGGAGGGCCGGGGCGCCGACGCGGTACACCGCTTCCAGGTCGTCGTAGATCGTCTCCAACGCCCGGTTGAGCTGGGTCTTCTCCTCGGCGAGGAACCGCGCCTCGTCCTCGGCCGGCTCGACGCTCCCGGGGATCCACTTCGAGACCGCCCGGCCGAGCGCGCCGTAAGCGCCGTGGACCTTGCGGTCGAACCACGTCCGGCGCGGCTCCAACCACCGCCAGATCTCGTCGCCGACGATGTGCGCCGGGGGCCGGGGCAGGTCGATCCGCGTCTGCACCTTCTGATGGATCACCGCGCGGGCCTGGCGGCTCTCGTCCGAGGCTTTTTCCAGGTCGCGGAGATAGGCGGGGATGCCGGCGTCGGGGTCGAGGGCCTGGCGGAGCGCCCCGCGCAGCGATCGGATCTTGATCTCGGCGAACTGAAGCTCGGCGAGGTCGGCGCGGGGGTCGGTGGCCCGCGGGGTCAGCGGATGGATGGTCAACTGGTTATCGCGGACGGCGTTGCGGTCGCGAGGAACGGCATAGGCGTGCAGCGGCTCGGCGCCGGTCCCCTTGCGGAAGGTCTCCAGCCATCCCCGGCAGTGCTCGCGGTCCTCGGGCCAGTCGACCATGTTGACGACCGCCAGCACGGTTTTGTCGGCCTCGGCGGCGACCCGAAAGAAGCGGCGGATCTTCTCGTCGTTGTACTTCTGCTGGGTCAGGAGCGCGATGATCACGTCGGCCCCGTGGGCGATCATCTCGGCCAGCCGCCAGTTGTTCGGCAGGGCGGCGTCGACGTCCGGGGTGTCCAGCAGGACGAGGTTCGCGGGCTGCGCCCCGGAGGGATCCTCGCGCCAGACCAGGCCGTCGGGGAAGCCCTCGGCGACGGCGTCGTCCTCGGACGTCCAGGGGTGGAGCGAGAACCCGGGGAAGACCTTCGCCAGGTCGTGACGCGCGGGGAAGCCCGCAGGCAGAAGCGCGACGGGGTGCTTGGTCTCGGCCGCGTTGTGGTGAACGCGGCTGGCGGGGAAGCCGACCAGGTGATTGAACAGGGTGCTCTTCCCCATGTTCGCCCCGCCGGCCACAGCCACGATCAGGTAGGGCGCGTCCGACGCCTGGGGCGCCAGCTTCTGGTAGAGGTTCGCGTGCCACGTCGCCGAGGCCGCCGAGGGCATCCCGGCCGCTTCCGCCGCCGCCCCCAGCCTCGTTAATGCTCCGGCCAGGTCGACGACCCGCCGCGACCAGGTCGAATAGTCCACCACGTCCCTCGCTCCCCTGGCTCCATACCTTTCCCGACGGACGATCGGAGTGAAACGCGCATCCGACGGATCGATTCTCGGTGCGGAGCCGATCTCCCCTCACCCGGCCCAGGGGCCGGATCTCAGACAGTATACATGGACGTCCCGCACAACGCCCATCGCCCACGGCTTCCGGCCTCCTCCTCCTTGTTCCACTCGCTTCCTCGCCCTGCGCAAGGATGCGCCGAGATTCGTCGAAATGCGGACGGCCATAGGGTCTGAATTGATTCGAGAGGTTGTAAGAATTCTAAGGATGTTGCCAGAAGGTCCTTTCGGTTCCTCCCGGCTTTGATATTCTGTGGATTCCCGCAGGTTCAAAGTGGGGGGGGCTGCGGGCTTGACGGGTTTGGCATGAATCTAGCGAACGGGGAGCCTGCGAGTTTCCTAGGAGACAGCAACTCTCTTCGGCGTCATCGACGATCACGCCATCGCTGGACGCTCGTGACACCGACCTCGTTCGACAGCTCAGGAGTTACATCTGATGAACACGAAGAAGCACGCGTTCGTGCCTACGGTCGACGGTCGTCTCGAAGACCGGCTGGTCCTGAATGGGGCGCATCACGCGTCCGGGATCGTCGTGACGCTCCCCGGCGGCGAGCAAACGTACGTCCCGCCGCAGGCCATTCTGACGACCCGGGCGTATAACAACATTCTGGTGAACATCCACAAGGCGACGACCGCTTTCGGCCGCAGCCAGGGGACCGACGCCGACTACAGCCACCTGAGCAGCCAGGTCAGCAAGCAGGTCGGCCGGATTCCGTACTCGCGCACCGACGGCCTGGTGAGCTACGTGAACGATGCTCTCCAGTATTACGCGCCGGCCGACAACAAGGCGCTGTACAGCGACATCCGTTCGACCGTCGTCAGCTACCTGAGCTACAAGGTTCTCAACGGCGAGGCCGCGATCCGCAAGTCGCCGGGCCACTACTTCTCGGACGCCGACATCTACGGGCCGAACGGCGCGATCTTCAACCAGAGCACCATGGTCAGCTGACTCTGGCGGACCGCCTCTCTTCCGCAACCATCGACGGAGCCCGCCTCACGGCGGGCTCCGATCGCGCGCGGAGGATTCATTCCTCCTTGATCGGCTCGACCACCGAGGCCGGGAGGGTCGCCTTCAGCGTGGCGGCGGAGATCCGCTCCGAGAAGCGGTCGACGCCGTGGCGGTCGTAGAGGCGGAACAGCTCGCGGATTTGCTCTTCGCAGCCGCGATACGCCTCCGGCGGGGCCTCCTTGAGCAACCCGTCGCCGATCTCGCGTTGATGGCCGCGGATCCAGCGGGCGAAGGGCTTCTCCAGCAGGATCGTCCGGGGGCCGATCGTCAGCTTCTCCACGCGGTCGCGGACGGTCGGAGACTCGGCCTTCTTCATGCCGGCTTCGAGCAGGGCGAGCGCCTCGCGGCCCGTCGACTCGTCGAACCCATAGTCGGCCGCCGTGCCGAAGCAGTGTCGGTGTACTCCCTTGGCGCGGGGCGTCTCGACGATCAGTCGCAGGTACGCCTTCACGTCGCCGGCCGCCGCGCCGTAGTAGCGGTCGACGAACTCGTCGATCACGCGACGGTCGTCCTGGGACGGATCCCAGAGCATCCGCGAAATCAGGTCGTTCCGCAGGTCGCAAAGCTCGGTGTTACGGCCGTCGCCGGAGGCCTGCATGAAGACGCCCCGGACGCCGTTGCGGGCCAGGTACTTCACGTTCGCGCCGATGATCTCAAGGTTCGGGCACGGCAGGTTGTAGCTGGCGAAATCGACGTTGTAGTTCCAGACGTAGACCTTGTCGCTGATCTTGCACCAGCCGTCGAGGTCGGAGCAGAACTCCCGATTGCGCTCGCACGAGGGGTCGTCGAGCGGGTGGACCTGGCAGGCCTCGATCGAGCAGAGCTGGATCGCGACGTTGGGGCCGGGCTTCATCGTCTTCGGCGGCTTGCGGGTGTGCTGGTAGGCGAGCGTCCCCACGCAGACCCCCGGCCGGACCTTCGCCACGGCCTCGCCGGCCTCGTTCAGCAGGGCCAGCAACGAACCCATGTGCGAACCTTCGCGGTCGTCGATCGCCGCGCAGTCGGCGCATCGGCAATACTGCTGGTTGTCGTTCTGGCTGATCGAGACGACGCCGTCGGTCTGGTTCTTCTTCTCAAGCTCGGCCAGCACGCCCTCGATGATCCGCCGCTTGACCTCGGGGTTGGTGAAGCAGGGTTGCGTCCCCCCTTCGCCGAAGTGGTCCTCGGTCATGTTCGCTCGCCGCTTGCCGTCGACGAGGCTGAACAGCTCGGGGTGAGACTTCCCCAGCCTGGCGACGGGGATCCAGTTGCTGACCGTGTGCGAGATCAATTCCCACGACGACTTCCCCCCCAGCGCGGGATCGCCGACGACGGCGTTGTTGCGCAGGCGGGCGGCCAGCTCGGGGTGGTCCATGTTGGCCCGGTAGTACGAATACCGCCAGGAGAACCGGGGACGGAACGTTCGCTCGCCGTCGGCGATCGTCCGCGAAGGGTCGACGGCGGGGATGCTCGTGCAGGCGGCCGTGAGGAAGCGGACGCCGAACTCGTCTTCCAGCAAGGAATAGACGCCGTAAAGCGTCCCGCGCGGGGAACCGCCGGCGACGGCGATGCGGCCGTCGGCGACGCGGATCGTGAAGTCCTCCGGACCGAGGCCGTCCGTCTTCAGCCCCGACGCCTTGCCCACGAGCACGGCCGGTGAGCCGGCGGCGGGGGGCGTTGCGACGATCTCGGGACGTTTGCCGGCGACCTGCGCGAAGGCGTCCCGCAACTCCTCGGCCGCTCGCTTCTCGGCGGGCGGGGCGTCGGCCGCGACGACGATCGGCCCTGAGGCGACGTCGGCCGTCTTCACGTCGGCCTTCGCCGTCGGCGCGGCGATCGCAAGGGCGGCGACCGTCGCCGCCCACCAGGCCTGATAATGGATCCGCATGGCGGATGCCTCCCTGTGAGGGTTCGGTGGAACCGCCGGCTTCGGCGGCCCGACCCGCAGGATAGCACCGCCGCGAGGACCGATCACGGGGGAGGCGTCGCGCCGAGAATCTTAAGATTCCGATCCGGCGACGAATGACTGGCGTGGGGATTGCTGCAAGGTACGTGGCGATTCTCGCGCCGACGACGGTTTCCCGAGGGTCGGTTCCATCACGAAGGCTCCCATGATCCACCATTTTCCGTTCGACCCCCGCGGCGTGCTGGGGGTTTCGCCCACGGCCTCGCAGGACGAGATCCACGAGGCTTTCCGCGAGAAGTCCAAGAAGCATCACCCCGATCTCGGCGGCGACGAGTGGGCCTTCCGCATGGTCGCCCGCGCCTATGAGGTGCTCAAGTCCACGTCGGAGGTCGCTGCGAGCGGGATTTCCACGGCTCAACCCTGGACGCCGCGGCCGACGACGGATTCGGGCTCCTTCTTCAGCCAGGGACGATTCCCGTTCGGTGGCGGAGGCGGCGCGACGACCGCCGAGGCTGATACGGACGTGGAAGCCGAGCCCGAGACCGAGCCCGCGCAGGCCGAGCCGCCGGGGATCTTCCAGACGGTCGAGGTCGAGTTGATCTGGATCCGGTTCGAGGTCGCCGAGGCGGTCGGCGCTCCGAGTGACGAGGGGCCGACGCTCAGCGTCTGCATGGTCGTCTCGTGGCCCCGGCGCTCGCTGGTGACGCGCTCGGCCGAGTACGCGCACCTGGGCGACACGCTTCGCCACGTCATCGACACGTTCAACGGCGTCGGCCAGTCGAGCGTGCTGGCGGCGCGGACGCGGATCGAGGACGGCCAGTTCGTCGGCTGGCTCAGCTTCCCGGACGTCGTCGCCGCCCAGGCCGGCTTCCTCGCCCTCCGCGACGGCCTGGCTGCCCACGACCTGACCGCCCACCTCCAGACTCGCGACGAGATCATCCCGTCGAACTGGGTCGGTTGATCGAATGAAACAGGAGGCCGTCGCGTTTGCCAAAAAAATGCGCGGCGGCCCCCTGCCCTTCACGTTCCCTTAAGGTTGGTTCTCCTAGGATGATCTCGACCCGACGCTGAGGGCCGGGAATCGGATCAGGAGACGCCACGATGAAGCTTCGCGCATTGCTGCGAGCCCTGACGTTCGCTGCTTTCTTGTCGCTGCTCGCCTCGGCCGCGGCCTTCGCACAGAGGCCGGCCGGCCCTCGTTTCGGCGGAGGGCCGCCGGACGGTCCCCCTGGCGGCGGTCGGATGGACGAACAACGGTCCCCGCTGGCGGAGGCCCTGGACCTGAACGGCGACGGCGTCCTCTCCGCCGAGGAGATTCGCAAAGCTTCCGAGTCTCTCCAGACCCTCGACCGCGATGGCGACGGCCGCATCGACCGCTCCGAGCTGCGGCCGGCGGCCGACGCGGGCTCCGGTCGCGGAGGTCCGCGCATGGGTGCCGGGCGTCGCGGCCCTGGCGGCCCAGGAGGGCCAGGCTTCGGCGGCCCGAGAGGGCCAGGTGGCGAGGGGGTCGGCCCTGGTCCCGGCGGACCGGAGCCTCGGCTCGGCGATGTGTTGCCCCCTTTCGTCCGGCAGGACGTCCGACTCACTCCCGACCAGGAGATGAAACTCCAGGCCCTGGGGGCCGACGTGCGGACGAGGCTCGGCTCCATCCTGACCCGCGACCAGATCGCGCAGTGCGAGGAGTCGATGCGCCGGGGACCTGAAGGAGGCGGCGGCGCGCCCGGCGGCGAGGGCCCTCCCCGAGGCCCCCAGGGCCGCCGGTCGCGAGGAGACGACGAGACGATCCCACAGCGTCCGAGGCGGCCCGAGTGACCCGCTCGCCCTTGACGAGATTTTACGAACAAATCAACAAATCATCGATGTTTACTGTGTAGGGATCCCATGAACGACCGCACGCTCCCGCGCCTGGGCGCCTGGTTCTGGATCATCACCCTGGTCGCGACGGGCGTGCAGGCCCTCGGCGGCGATGGTCTTCCCGCACGACCGTCGCCGACCGTCGCCTCCTCCGACGGGATGGAGCCCGTCGGCGGCAGGTGGTATCTCCGTCGCGGGGAGTCGCCGACGTACTACTACAAGGACGGCGACCTCTACGTCGACCTCTTCTCGTACCACATGCAGGACTCGAACAAGGACGGGATCGCCAACCTGAAAATCCGCCACGACGGGCGGTTCCTCCGGGTGGACAGCCAGGGCTACCCGGACCATCCCACGGCGATCTTCCCCAACAGCCGGAACCCGAACCGGATCGAGGTCCAGGACTTCCACTTCGCCTTTCCGCTCGAACCGAAGAGGGCGTCGAGAATCACGCGGGTCCCGGGGGGCGAGATCGGGATGGCCATCAACGGGGTCGTCTTCTTCAATCCGTTCGAGGCCGGCGGGATGAACGCGCTGGCGGGGTATTCGGAGATCTGGCTCGACGCCTGCTGCGGCCATCCCCAGCAGGAGGGTGTGTACCACTACCACAAGTACCCGAGCTGCGTGAAGACCCCCTTCGCCGACGAGGGCCGCGGCCACTCGCCGATCCTGGGTTTCGCCTTTGACGGCTTCCCGCTCCACGGGCCTTACGAGGAAGCCGGCAAGATGGCCCGCGACCTGACGGGCGACCGGGCGCTCGACGTCTGCAACGGGCATGAGGACCCTTCGCGGGGCTACCACTACCACGTTACGCCGGGTCGGTTCCCCTACCTCATCGGCGGCTACGCCGGCGTTCCGGAGCCGTCGAACAATCGGCACCTCGCGCGGATGCCCTCGGGCGCCATTGAGGACAACGCGGAGGGCGTCAGCCGGGTCGACGCCGGGGTGCGGTCGGTCACGCCCGGGACGGTCAAGCGCGGCGAGTCCCACACGATCCGGATCATGATGGACCCCCAGACGGCCCGCGGCGGGCTCCCCCCGGGCAAGCCGAGCTGGGTCCAGTTCGGGCCCTATGAGGCATCGAAGATCGAGCGCCAGGGAGACGTGATCCTCGCCGAGGTCGCCGTGCCCAAAGACGCCTCGCTGGGCGTGACCGTCGACCTGCACGTCGAGTTCGGCGCCGCCGGCGGTCGTGGTCGGGTCATGGTGTTCAAGAAGAACGACGTCCTCCGGGTGGTCGATTGATCGACGGTCGTCGAGGCCCGATGATCGGATCGGCGAACCGACGAACCGGGGGGGCGATCCGACGTGCGCGTGCTGGTGATCGAGGATGAGCCCGACCTGGCGCGGGGCCTGGTCCAGGCGCTCCGCGAAGGGGGCTACGCCACGGACTGGGCGGCCGACGGGGCCGAGGGGCTGGAGAAGGCGACCGCCTCCGAGTACGACGCGATCGTCCTCGACCTGATGCTCCCGCGCCTCCCTGGCCTGGCGGTCCTCCGGCGGCTCCGCGTCCTCCGGAAGACGCCCGTGCTGATCCTCACGGCGCGTGACGGCGTCGGCGATCGGGTGGAGGGGCTCGACGCCGGCGCTGACGACTACCTGGTCAAGCCGTTCGAGCTGGCCGAACTGCTGGCGAGGCTTCGCGCCTTGATCCGCCGCTCGGTCGGCCTGGCCGACGCGGTGATCGCGATCGGCGACGTGGCGATCGACGTGGCCACGAAGACCGTGACCCGCGCCGGCGTCCCCGTGCCGCTGACGGCCCGCGAGTTCGCCTTGCTGGAACTGCTGGCCCATCACCGGGGCCGGCTGGTCTCACGCTCGACGATCTACGACGGCCTCTTCGGCGACGACGACGACACGCTCTCCAACGTCGTCGAGGTCCACGTCTCTCACCTCCGCAAGAAGCTGGGCCGCGACCTGATCGTCACGCGTCGCGGCCAGGGATACATGATCGAACACGAGGAGCGCTGATGCGGTCGCGATCGCTCCGTTGGCGGCTCCAGGCCTGGCACGCCTTGATCCTGCTGGTCGTGGTGGCGGGCTTCGGCACGTCGTTCTACCTCCTGGCGCGTCGGGCGAAGTTCGACGAGATCGACGCCGAGTTGCTCTCCGGGGCCCGCGTGCTGGAGGGCGTGCTGCGGACGGGCGCCCTGCGCGGAGGGCCTCTGGGAGGATTGCGGCTGCCGGCCTCGTTGACGGCGCGATACGCCGAGCCCGGCCGTGAGCCTTACTTCGTGATCCGAAGGTTTGACGGCAGCATCCTTCTCGCCGATCCCCCCGACGTCGACGCCCCTCCCGACGAGACGATGCGTCCCCACCACGAGTGGCGAGCCCGCCAGCGCGGGATGCTCCACGAACTGTCGCTGCGCGGGCCCGAACGCTCGCGGATCCTCGTCGGCCGCTCGATCGACCGGGAGTTGGCGGGGCTTCGACTGCTGGGCCTGCGATTGGCGCTAACGGGGCTGGCCGTCTTCGCGGCGGGATTGGTCGGCGGCTGGTGGCTCTCATCGCGTGCGGTACGGCCGATCGGCGCGATGAGTGCGACGCTCGACCGGATCACCGCGCGGCGGCTCTCCGAGCGGATCGACTCCGCGGGCGTCGACGCTGAACTGGAGGGGCTGGCCACGATCCTCAACGAGATGCTCGGCCGTCTGGAGACGTCGTTCGAGCAACAGGCCCAGTTCACGGCCGACGCCTCCCACGAGCTGCGCACGCCGCTCTCAGTGATCCTGACGCACGTGGAGCTGGCCCTGTCGCGGCCTCGCGAGACGGCCGAGTACCGCGAGGCGCTGGCGGCCTGCGGCCGTGCCGCCGGGCGGATGAAGCGAGTCGTCGACGACCTGCTGACCCTGGCCCGCGCCGACGCCGGCCAGCTTGAATTGAAGCGGGAGCGCGTCGACCTGGCCGCCGTCGTCGAGGAGGCCGTTGAACTGCTCGACGCCCTGGCCGAACGCCGCGACGTGACGGTGGAGACGGCCATCGAGCCTGTGGAAGTGATGGGAGACGCAGACGGCCTGGCGCGGGTCGCCTCCAACCTGCTCGCCAACGCGATCCTCTACAACCGCCCCGGCGGCCGGGTCTTGGTCACGACCACTCGTGAGGGTGATGAAGCGGTCCTGGCCGTGATCGATACGGGGGTCGGCATCTCCGAATCCGACCTTGCCTCCCTCTTCCGCCGCTTCCACCGCGCCGACCCGGCGCGATCCGGTGAGACGGGAGGCAGCGGCCTCGGCCTGGCCATCTGCCGGGGACTGGTCGAGGCCCACGGCGGCCAGATCGCCGTGGAGAGCCGATTGAGCGTCGGGACGACCGTGGCGGTTCGTTTGCCGGCGGATGAGCCAGCCGGAAGTGCCGGTGCGAAACGGCCTTCCCCCCTCGCGGGGGAAGGTGGCCGAAGGCCGGATGAGGGGGGATCGGTTCTGCTTTGAGATCAATGCGTTGGATGCGCGCCCGGAGCCGGTCG
>NZ_JAALCR010000039.1 GCF_011065895.1 Paludisphaera rhizosphaerae
TGAAGCTCAATTCCCGTGCCGAACAGTATTGGCCCGAAGGGCCGGATGAGGGGGGTCATAACGGCATTGGCTTCCGGTTGTGAACCCCTCATCCGCCGCTGCGCGGCACCTTCTCCCACAAGGGGAGAAGGGAGGTGTCAACGGCCCTCGCGTCTGCACTTCCAGAGTCAGCCGCTGTATGATGCGGAAACGCTCCGGTTGAACGAGCAGACTCACGGGGAGATGATCTCATGAACCCGAATCACGACCTCGCCGGAGCGTTCACGTTCCCCGGCTCGTCCACCACGGTGAAGCGTCTGGGCTATGGGGCGATGCAGTTGGCGGGCAAGGGCGTCTGGGGGCCGCCGGAGGATGAGGACGCGGCGGTGGATGTGCTGCGCGAGGTGGTCGCGAGCGGCGTCGATCACATCGACACCAGCGACTTCTACGGGCCGCACGTCGTCAACCGGCTCATCCGCAGGGCGCTTCATCCCTATCCGGAGCGACTGACGATCGTCACGAAGGTCGGATTTCGACGGCCGGCGGATCGGTCGTGGCACCCGGCGCACTCGGCCGAGGAGTTGACGTCGGCCGTGCACGACAACCTCCGCAACCTCGGGCTCGACGCCCTCGACGTCGTCAACCTGCGGGTCGGCGACGACGGAGAATCGATCGCCGAGCGGCTGACCGTCCTGGCCGACCTCCAGCGACAAGGGCTGATCCGACACATCGGCCTCAGCAACGTCACCGCCGGGCAGGTTGAGGAAGCCCAGTCGATCGCCGAGATCGTCTGCGTGCAGAACCTCTACAACGTCGCCAACCGCCGCGACGACGCGCTCATCGACGACCTGGCTGCGAAGGGAATCGCGTACGTCCCCTTCTTCCCGCTCGGCGGCTTCACGCCGCTCCAGTCGTCGGCCCTCGATTCGGCATCGGCGTCGCTGGGAGCGACGCCGATGCAGGTCGCCCTGGCCTGGCTGCTGCAGCGCTCGCCCAACATCCTGCTCATCCCGGGGACGAAGTCGCTCGGCCACCTGCGAGAGAACCTGGCCGCCGCCAGCCTGCGCCTCACGGAGGAGACGGTCGCGGAACTTGACGCCATCGCCGCGAAGACCGGATGAGCGGGATCGCTCAGGAGTCGCCCTGAAGAAGGCACGGCCTTCCCGTCGCCGCCTCGACGGCCTGACGGCATTCCTCGGCGATCTGATCCGCCTTCGCCGGGTCCATCACGCCCTCGACGACAAGCTTGATTCCCGGATGGCTCAGGTCGACGCCGATCGGAACGCCGTCCACGAGGAACCGCTCGTTGGGCCTCCATTTGCCGAAATCCCAGTCCTCGTCGAACGGCGTCTCGACGTCCTCGTAGGCGAAACTCCGAGGACGTATGCATCCGGGATCGATGGAGATGCTCCACTTCTCAATCTTCGGCGGCTCCTCGCAGGCTTCCTCTTCGTCGCTCGAGCAACAGCCGAGAGGACCAAAATCCCTCATGAACGACTTACCCCCGGCGTCACGGATCAAGAACTGCCGCCACCCTCGATTCGTCAGGCGCGTCCAGAGCCCCGTGAGGGGGTCGTAGGCGAACTCGTCGAAGTTGAAGAGGATCGGCAGGTCGTCCTGCGGCGGGAGCCATTCGCCGTCGGCTATGGTGATGCGGCCGTCGGGGCCGAGCGTCGCCGAATGGCTGTGGATCCAGCCCGGCGATTCGCCGTGGGAGGGAAGCTCGACGATCCGGTAGTCGCGCAGGTCGAGGGCGAACACCGGCGTCGCGCCCGGTCGGCGGTCCTCCTCATAGCCAAGGCTGCCGATGATGATCACGCGATCGCCGAGAAGGGTGGCGGAATGGAAATCCGTGGGCGGAAAGACGTCTCGCGGGTAGCCGTAGATCTCGACGGAACCGTCCAGGTCGAGGATCACGACGTCGTTATAGATGCAGAAGTCGGGGTCGTACCCGTCCTCGTGTTCGCCGGCGATGCAGATCATCCGCCCGTCGGGATGCGGCGTCCGGCTCGCGCCCATCCGCTCGAAGTTCCAGATGGGCCCCTTGGAATAGTCGCCCTCCTGGCCGAAGTGCCGGCGGACCTGGTAGGGAGACCGGATCAGGTCCCCGCTCTCAGACCATTCCCGCAGGCGGCTCTCCTCCTGGTTGCGGATGATCCACTCCCAGAACGCGAGCCTCATACGCTCGGGATTCGCGCCGCCGAACCGTCGGCCGCGCTGCTGCTCGAAGACGTCGAGCGAGATCTCCATGCGGGCTTCCTCCGGCGACGGGCGAATCGGCGACCGTCTTGCTCAGACTTCTCGCGAGCCTCCCAGGTTCGGGCCGACGCCTCAGGATTCGACACGATCGTTGAGGGCCTCGATGCGACGGTCCGGGATCAGCCAGATCAGCGCGACGGCGGCGTAACAGCCGATGGCGAGCCACGGGTTGACGAAGGAGATCGCCACGCCGACGGCGTAGACGAGGAGCGAAACCTTCCCCTTCGCATCCTCGCCGACGGCGCGCTTGAGGCGCGACCCCTCCCCCTCGGCCCGGATGATGGCGGCCTGGAGCAAGGTGTAGGCGATCGCGGCGAGGAACAGGACCACGCCGTAAAGCGACGCCGGCAGCGCGGCGAACTCGCTGGCAGCCAGCCAGCTCGTGGCGAACGGGAAGAGCGAGAGCCAGAACATCAGATGCAGGTTCGCCCACAGCACCAGGCCGTCGATCCGGTCGGTCGCCTGGAGCATGTGGTGGTGGTTGTTCCAGTAGATCCCCAGGTAGACGAAGCTCAGCGAGTACGTGAAGAGCGTCGGCGCCACCGACAGGAGCGCGGGCAGGTCGGACCCCTTCGGGGCCTTGACGTCGAAGACCATGATCGTGATCAGGATGGCGATCACGCCGTCGCTGAAGGCTTCCAGCCGTCCCTTGCCCACGTTCGCCGTCGCATCCTTCCTCTTACACTCGGCGCGGCCAGTAACCGGTCCGGGCGATCGTCGCCAGGACGTAGGCGAGCAGCAGGTTGAATCCGACGAAGCCAACGCCGTGGAGACGGTCGCGATCGTTCACGGCCGCCAGCACCGCCAGCGTGGGACCGATGACGGCCATGACCGCGGCCAGCTTGCGGGCCGTCGGCCCGGCAGGAGGCCGCGTAACGGGGCTCATCGTATCGGAACCTCCAGAGATGCACCGCCCACGAATCGGCCAGCGTCTGCCCTTGAATGCAGCATTCTAGCACAGCCGGCCGCCGGGAATACGAGAAATCTCGAAGTCGCGCGGCTCGGCGCGGGAGTTGCTTCCCGCGTGACGCGGACCCTTTGCCGACCGTCATGGATTCGGGTCGACGATCATAACGGCCTTCCCCCCTGGAGGGGGAAGGTGGCCCGAAGGGCCGGATGAGGGGGACGACCGGCGTCGGACGTGGGTCCGACAGGTTATTCTCAATCCCGCGGCGGTCGTCCCCCTCATCTGACCGCTTCGCGGTCTGTCTTCCCCCTCCAGGGGGGAAGACGGTCTTCGTCGAGGCCAGCCCAGCATGCATGACGGTCAGCCGTTCCGCCTGCCTCTCCGAACGAAATCGTCGCCGTCGTCGAGGACGCCCATCCATGGTCACCCATGATGATCTGGTCGTGAAATCGCTCGGGCCGTGTCGGGTGGATTCGCCGCTCTTGCCGATGCTGGAGAAGCGGCAGCGGAGCTATTACAACGTCGACGAGTCCGACCGCGTGCTGTTCGACGACACGCTGTCGGCGCTGCAGGCGCGCGGGGGGGCGATCGACCAGATCCCGGGCTTTGTGCCGGCCGGGGCTCGGCGGAAGATCTACTTCGACCCAACCAAGAGCCGGGCCGGCATCGTCACCTGCGGCGGCCTCTGCCCGGGGTTCAACGACGTCATCCGGGCGCTGGTGATGGAGCTGCACTTCGCCTACGGGGTGCGGCGGATCCACGGGTTCTGCAACGGCTATCAGGGATTCATCCCCAAATATAAGCGCCCCGTGCTGGAAATGACGCCGCAGTCGGTCAGCCGGATCAACGAGCTGGGGGGGACGATCCTGGGGACCTCGCGGGGCCAGCAAGACCCGGTGGAGATCGTCGACTGCCTGGAGCGGATGGGGATCAACCTGCTCTTCGTCATCGGCGGCGACGGCACGCTCCGGGGCGCCCAGGCGATCAGCCGGGAGGTCGAGGAGCGGGGGTCGAAGATCGCCGTGGTGGGCGTCCCCAAAACGATCGACAACGACATCATGTTCATCGACCAGTCGTTCGGCTTCCAGACCGCCTTCTCGGTGGCCGCCGACGTGATCCGCACCGCCCACGCGGAGGCCAAGGCGTCGCCCAACGGGATCGGGCTGGTGAAGGTGATGGGGAGGCACTCGGGCTTCATCGCCTGCTATGCGTCGCTCGCCCACAACGACGCCAACTTCGTGCTGATCCCCGAGGTCCCGTTCAAGCTCGACGGCCCCGACGGCTTCCTGGCCTCGGTGAAGGCCCGCGTCCGCGACTGCGGCCACGCGGTGGTGGTCGTCGCCGAGGGCGCAGCCCAGGAGTTGATGGGGGGCCACTCGGGCTCGGACGCCTCCGGCAACGCCAAGCTGGGGGACGTCGGCGTGTTCATCCGGAACCAGATCACGGAATCGTTCGCCGCCGACAACATGGAGCTGAACCTCAAGTACTTCGATCCCAGCTACCTCGTCCGAAGCGTGAAGGCCAACCCGTTCGACGCCGTGTACTGCCTGCGACTGGCCCACAACGCCGTCCACGCCGCGATGGCCGGCTACACCGAGGTCGTCGTCAGCCGATGGCACGGCCGGTTCGTCCTGCTCCCCATCCCCCTGGCCGTCCGCGACCGACACACCGTCGACCCCAACGGCGACCTCTGGATGTCCGTCCTGGAATCCACCGGCCAGCCGCAGACCTTCGGGTGAGCATGCTTGCCCCTGGCCCCGGCCCGCCTTAGAATCGCCTCTCTGACGATTGTCGATTCTCGGCGAGGCCCCGCCATGCGGCCGAATCCCTACCGCCGCTTCTCGATCGCCGACGCGATGATCCTGGTGGTCGCCGGCGCTGTCGCCGCGCTCCTCGGCCGATCGATCGCGCCGAGCCTCAAGGAGCCTCCGCCGTCGGGATTCGCCGCGATCTGGCAATACGTGGGCTGGGTGCAACAGGTCGGCACGTGCGCCGCGGTCCCGGGGATGGCGGCGATGATCGCGATCCGACTGCGACGGCCGCGGCCGTCCCGGCTCCGCCTGAGCTTTCAGCCGGGATTCGTCGCCTGCGTGGCCGTGATGGCGTCGCTGCTCCCAGGCCTGGCCTGGTACGCCGGCATCCGCCATCGGCCGGGGTTTCAACGTCCCGGGTTTTTCGATCAGGTCTGGTATTGCGTCACCGAGTGGACCGGCACGGCGGTCCTCGGCGCGTGGATCGCCCTGCTCCTCGCCCGTCGCTGGCGGCCCGAGCCGTCGTGGATCGATCGGACCGGCCGCGCCCTGGGCTTCTACTGGATCGGCCTGCTCGTCCTGTCCTATGGGATCCAGGCGATGCTCGAGCTGCAACGACGAGGATTCCTCCATTGATCGGCCGGACGGTCCTTCGGGCCGCGATCATCCTGGCGGCCGTCGCGCTTGGGAGCGTGCTCATGCGACGGGCCGACGCCGAATTCGAACTCCTCCCATCGAGGCCTTCATCGGCGTGGGAGCATCGATACAGCCGTGTGAGGAACGCCCTGCCCTGGGCCGGCGTGGCAGCCACGCTCGGCGCGGCGGGCCTGGTCGCCGCCGACCCCCGATCGCGACGCCGCCCCTGGTCCGCCGGCGCGATCACCGTCGCCACGGCGGCGTTCACGGCGGCGGTCGTCATCGCCTCTTACATCCTGACGTTCCCGCCGGCTTTCCGAGCCAATCGCGATTTCATCAACCTGGGGGATCAACTAGGGACCAGGGTCCCCGGCGCCGTGATCGGCGTGTGGGTCGCCCTGCTCCTGGCCCCTCGGCGAAGACGCCGCGCGCCGATGGAACTCGCGGGCCTGCTGGTCGGCGGGATCTGGATGCTGGACGTCGTCCTGTTGATCCTCTACGGAGTCATCTTCGGCTGACGGCTCGTCCCGGTCGGTCTCAGAAAGCGACGGGGAAAACCCGCAAGCTGGGCCTGGCGGTCTCGGCGTCGGTGGAGATCAACTCCAGGCCGCCGGCTCCGAAGGAGTAGGTCTCGTCGACGTAGTCGTTCACGAAAGAATGGCGAAGGGAGTAGGAACACAGGTACGGCGAGAACCGGACGGTGATCAATCGGCCGCCGGGGACTTCCTCGATCTTCTGGACGACGCCCCACCAACCGACCGGGAACGTCCAGCCGAAGTACGGGAGCCAGGCGAAGTGCAGCGCCCGCGAGGCCGGCTGGGGATCGCTGTCGCGCATCGCCATGGCGAAGGCCGCCACAACCTCCAGGGTCGCGTCGTCCGCCTTCGGATCCAGCCAGATGCGCGTACCCTTGTAGGGCGGCGGGGTCGGATCCTCGGGGATCGGCATGAGATCCCGGGGGATGCCGAAATGCGCCGTCTTTTTCTTCCGCCATTGTTCGAGTTCCGCCGCGCGCCGGAGCCGCTCGCGGTCTCGCTCCTCCTTCTGGCGCTTCCAGTCGGGGGACCCCATCTCGTAGCTGTAGCGGGCTTCGGTCGTGCCGGGTAACGGGGGAATCGCGATCCTCCGCCATCCGTTGGTCGACGTCTGAAAGCCGATGCCCGTTGAGGTCCAGGGTACCGGCCAGGAGTCGGGCGCCGGTTCGTCTGCCCGGCCGACCGTCGTCCCCAGGACCGCCAGCGTCGCACCGATCGCGAGCCGAACTCCCTTCCGCATGGCGCATCCTCCCGCCGGCCTCCGGGTCCAAACCGCCGCAAGGCGAGATTCAACCCGAGGGAACAGGTTCGTGCAAGGCCTTCCGTCGTCCTCGCAACGCCCGGGCGCCCACGAGCAGGACCGTGAACGCTATCCGTCGCGCGGAAGGGCGGCGGGCCCGCCGCCTCAGATTCGCGAGCGCGCCAGGCGGGCCTTCTCGCGACGGGCGGCGTCTCGGGCCTCCCGCTCTTCTTCGAGGGAGCGACTGAGCCGACGAGTCGCCGAGACGCTCGCCAGCAGAGTGAACCACACGCCGTTCAGGACCAGGAAACGGTCGAGCTGATCCTGAGCCTCTTTGTTGGTCATCAGCCGGCGCTGCTGCCACTTGAAATCCAGGGCTTCCAGAAGCGGAAACGTCATCGAACTCGACGACCTGGTTCCTGATCCCGGCAACGACGGCGGAGGCCGATTCGCATTCGCGGGAGGAGTCGCCTGCGAAATCCATTTGGGGACGCCCACATACTGGAGCGGCCCGACGAGCGAATCCGGCAGGCTGGGGTCCAGGGCCCAGGTGAAGACGGCGAAGGCGATCGCCGAAGCCGCCAGCCTGGGCTCGCGGAGATACCACACCGCCGCCGCGCCGATGACCACGACCAGGATGATGCCGTCGACCTCGAACGAACGGAACGGAAACGCGTACACGCCGCAGAGCATCGCCATCAGCGGCAGGGCCAGGACGTAAGACCCCATGAGCCCCCGGCCTTCCGGCGACCGTCGCTTCCTCCTCGGGACGCCGAACCCAGCGTGACCGCGCTCCTCCAGCGCCAGGACGAGCGGCGCCCCGGCCCGGCCGCTTCTCGATCGGTCGGGCTCCTCATGCTCGCGACGCCGCTTCCACTCCGCGAGGGCCAGCAGTCCGAGGAACGCCCCGGCGTTCAGGACGACATAGGTGTAGAGCCGGCGCTGGGCGTCGGCCTGCTGCTCCCGGCGGAACTTGACCCACTTTCTAATCTGCTGTTCTCCGAGGGTCGCGCCCTCGGGCGGCTCCGGCGCGGCGACCATGCTCCGCAGCGGGTTCGGTCCGACGGGCGGCCCCAGGTCGAGCCAGCATGTCGCCAGAGCGATGGCCGCCGCCCCAACCGCCAGCCGAGCGTCGCGCAAATACCAAACGGCCGCCGCCCCGATCACCATCATCAGGAACAGGTGATCCGGCCAGAAGTCGCGCTCCGACTGCATCAGCACCAGCACGACCACCAGCGCCAGCATCGGTGCCGCGACCCAGGAAACCATCCTCAATCTTCGTCGCGACTCGCTCATCCCATCCCCCGGCCGGTCCATCAACCATCAGCCGACGTCATGCGATCGCGTCCCGATCAAACGCCCGAACGACTCAGCCGCGGCGGCGCGCGGCGAGCGGCCGCGCGAGCCTCCTTCGCCTCGCTCGCGGCGCGGCGTTTCCGGAGGACGGCGGCCGTCGCCGCCAGGGCTCCGAAGCCCAGGGCGTTCAGGATCAGGAAGCGGTAGAGCTGCTCCTGAGCATCGTCCCGGCTGAGGCTCGCCCGCCGCTTCCACTCAGCGTCGACGAAGGAGAAGTACCCCTCGTGAGTATGCGGCTCCCAATCGTACGTCACTCCGTTCCAGACGGCGATGTACATCGCCGACGGATTCGAGGTCGCCGACGCGACAGCCTTGGCCATCAGGAGGGACGAAGGCGCGCCCATCCATCGCAGGGGGGCCGCGATCGGAAGCGGCATGTCGGGGTCGACGCACCACGTGCAGGCGGCGTAGGCGATCGCCGCCCCGGCCAGTCTGGGCTCGCGGAGATACCACACCGCCGCCGCGGCGATCACCACGACCAGGATGATGCCGTCGACCTCGAACGAACGGAGCGGGAACGCGACCACGCCGAAGATCATCGCCATGAGCGGCAAGGCCAGGATGTACGAGCCCATCAGCCCCCGACGTTCCCTCGAGCGCCTGCGGCTGCTCGCGCCGAACTCTCCATTGACGCCTTCCTCGATCGCCAGGACCGGCAGCGGTTCAACGCCCCGTCGCAGCGACGATCGATCGACCGCCTCACGCAGGGCTCGACGCCGCATCCGCCAGGCGACCGCCAGCAGACCCACGAACCCCAGCGCGTTCAGACCGACGAAAACCACAAGCCGGCGCTGGGCGTCGAGTTGCTGGTCGGCGCGCCACCTGGCCCACGCCTCCTGCCCCGCCGACCTACGGATCGTCAACTCCGAAGGGGCGGCGGGGGGCTCCACCATGGCGGCCAGCGGATCCGGCCCAACCGGCGGACCCAGGTCGAGAAAGCACGTCGCGAGCGCGATCGCCGCCGCGCCGGCGATCAGCCGAGGGTCTCGCAGATACCACGCCGCCGCCGCGCCGAACAGGGCCGTCAGGCAGAGGTGGTCGGGCCAGAAGTCCCGCTCAACTGCATCAGCACCAGCGCGACCATCCCCGCCAGCGCCGGCGCGGCCAGGCAGGAAATCCACCATGATCCTCGTCGTTGAGATTCGCCCATCCCGCCGCTCCGATCACACGCCACGCTCGACGACGAGCCGTGCTCCAACATCCAACTTCAGCAGGACCGAGGCCCAGGTCCGATGCGCAGCCGCCCGAGGCGAGCGAGTTCGCGCTGCCGGGCGGCGACCCACGCCATCTGTTCACTCGTGACGCGATGCTTCCGATGAAGGACCGCCACCGTCGCCAGGGCCCCGAACGCCAGGGAGTTCAGGATCAGGAATCGGTAGAGCTGCTCCTGCGCCTCGTCCCGACTCAGGGCCCCCCGCCGCCGCCATTCGAGGTCGAGCGACTCCATGAGGCTCTGGGCGTTGAACCTGATCAGAGAGTTCGAGGGGCGATTGTTGCGACGAGCCCAGGCCGCGGCCGAATCGCTCGGGACCTCCGCCGTCGTCGCCTTCGCCCACATGACCGAGATCGGCGCCCCCGCCCATCGCAGGGGAGCGGCGATCGGCTCCGGCATGTTGGGGTCGACGCACCAGGTGAGGGCGGCGAACACGACGGCCGCCCCGGCGAGCCCGGCGTCGCGGAGGTACCACACCGCGGCCGTCGCGATGACCACGACCAGGATGAGGCCGTCGACCACGACCGCCCGGCCCGGAAACGCGGCCACCCCGCAGATCATCGCCAGCAGCAAGGGCGCCAGAAGGGACGACCCCATGATCCCCCGACGACCCGACGACGGTCTCCACCGCCGCGCGCCAACTCCCGAGCCGCCCCCCGCCTCGACCGTCCACATGAGTCGGCCAGCCTGTCTGCGTCCGCTTCGTCGACGCACCACCCGCGCGAGCACCGCCGCCATCGCCGATGCCGCGAGGTAGGAGATCCGCCTCAGTCCTCGTCGTCGCGAGTCGCTCATCGCCATCGCCCCGAGCGGGTCGCGGTCCATGAAGAGAACTTCACAACCAACGCGATTGTTTCACTTTGTTTGATTTTAACGCCGACCCACGATCAACCGCCAGAGGACGTTGGCGCTAGCATTCAAACTTTTCGCCGGCGCGACCAGAACGACGAATCAGTCTTAAGGTATCTCAATAAGAGGGGTCGTCGAACGACCGAGGCCCGTCGGAAGGGAGAGGTGGCCTGACGGATGGACGAAACGGTCGAACGAACCCGATTGCGTCGGCGGGGCTTTGCAGCCTGAAATCCAGGGAAAATGCGAGAAAACGGGAGGCGGCGACGTGACGAACGAACCCGAAGGAAGCCGCCGCGAGGGCGCAATCAAAAAGGCGGGCGAGACGTACTGGTTCCTTGACGCCTCGCCCGCCCGGGGAGTGTTTCGAGTTGGGATCGCGAGGGCGGGGCGGGTTCTGGGGTGTCGAGCTTCTGAGCGTTCGGCGGGTGCTTCCCGGCCGGCCAGCCTTCGCGATCGGCTGTATTATGCCACCCCCGATGCGGAACGCAAATGCTCGTCGCGGAATCGTCGGGAATCGGCCGCCAAGCGCCCGCCGCCGCCGCGCGGGGCGGTTGATCCCGGGTCGCTCGCGAGCGTAAACTGCGCCCTGGCCAAGACCTGTGCAACCCTCTCCTCACGAACCGAACGGATGAAGACATCGCCATGAGACGCGCCCGCCCGATGTTCCCGGCAATCGTCGCGACCGCCGCACTCGCCCTCGCCTGCGCAGCGGGCGCCACCTCCACCCTGGCCGAAGAGGGCCCCTGGCCGGTCGCCCGGGCCAAGGCCTGGGGCGAGGCCCACCCCTGGCTCGCCGGCTGCAATTACTGCACCAGCACAGCCATCAATCAACTTGAGATGTGGCAGCCCGAGACCTTCGACCTGCCCACCATCGACCGCGAGCTGGGATGGGCCCACGACCTGGGGTTCAACTCCATGCGGGTCTTCCTGCACGACCTCCCCTACAAGCAGGACCCCGAAGGTTTCCTCAAGCGGATCGACCAGTTCCTGGAGGTCGCCGACCGCCACGGGATCGGCGTGATGCTCGTCCTCTTCGACGGCGTCTGGGACACCGACCCCAAGCTCGGCAAGCAGCGCGACCCCAAGCCCGGCCTGCACAACTCCGGGTGGGTCCAGAGCCCCGGCCGCGCGATCCTGGGCGATCCCTCGCGGCACGACGAGCTGAAGCCGTACGTCGTCGGCGTCGTCTCCCGGTTCAAGGACGACCGCCGCGTCCACGTCTGGGACCTCTTCAACGAGCTGGACAACCCCAACACCAACAGCTACGGCGCCACCGAGCTGAAGGACAAGACCGAGCGCTCCTGGGAATTGCTCAAGAAGGAGATCTCCTGGATCCGCCCGCTCAACCCCAGCCAGCCCCTGACCATGGGCGTCTGGCGGAACAACTACACCGACCCGGCGAAGATCACCCCCATCAACAAGTTCCAGCTTGAGCAGTCGGACGTGATCAGCTTCCACAACTACAACCCGCCCGACAAGATGAAGCACGACGTCGACGCCCTGAAGAAGTACGACCGCCCCGTCCTCTGCACTGAGTACATGGCCCGCCCCAACGGCAGCCGGTTCGACCCGATCCTCGGCTACCTCAAGAAGGAAGGCGTCGGCGCTTACAACTGGGGCTTCATCGACGGCAAGAGCCAGACCATCTTCCCCTGGGACTCCTGGCAGAAGCCCTACCCCGGCGAGCCCCCCGTCTGGTTCCACGACATCCTCCGCCGCGACGGCAAGCCCTACGTTCAGGCCGAGGTGGACTACATCAAGTCGGTCACGGGGGGGAAGAAGTAAACGCATCGATCGAACCGGCACTCGAAAGCCCCTCGGCCGACCCTTCGTCCCCTCTCCCGCCGGGAGAGGGTGGCCCGAAGGGCCGGGTGAGGGTCGTCGGACTTGCAGGCTTGGCAATGGGGGCAAGAACATCTTCCCCCCTGGAGGGGGAAGACAGACCGCGAAGCGGTTAGATGAGGGGGACGACCGGCGGCGGGTTGAAGCAAGTCGCCAGGCTCGAAGGCTTCTGGATCTCCACCCCTCATCCGCCCCTTCGGGGCACCTTCCCCTCAAGGGGGGAAGGCCGTTACGGTCCCGGATTTAATCTGACACGTTCTCTGATATCCCACGACTCTCACCCGCCGCTGCGCGACCGTCCTCTCCCACCCACCCGGAGCCCCGACCGATGAGACGCATCTTGATCCTCCTCTCGGTCCTCCTGGCGGCAGCCCCCCTGCTCCGGGCGTCGGCCGCGCCGGCGGCGGGTTCGCCGGAGGCGGTGGTGGAGAAGGCGTTCGACGCCCTGTACCACAATCGGATCCCGGAGTTCATCCAGGCGTTGCACCCCGACGCGCTGAAGGAGTTTCGCTCATCCATCCTGGAACTCCTGGACCTCGTCGCCAAGAAGGGGCACCCGGAGATCCTGACGGAGGCGTTCCAGGGGGTTGCCAACGCGGAGGAGCTGAAGAAACTCGACGCGGCGGCGATGCTGACGGCGAGGTTCGCCAACCTGACGTCCTCGCCTCGCGTCAAGATGTCGTGGGAATCCACGAAGGTTGAGGCCGTCGGCAGCGTCCTGGACGGACAGGACAGGGCGTACGTCGTCTGCCGATCGAAGACGACGATCGGCGACGTGATGATCCAGCGCTTCAGCGTCGTCGCCGCCCGCAAGAGCGGGGAAGACTGGAAGATGTCAATGCCCGACGAGTTCACCGGGGAACTGGCCCTGATGAAGCAGAGCGTCGCCGAGGTCCCCAAGCCGCCCAACTTCGCCGCGACGAAGTTTGAGCCGCTGGGCCACGTCATGGACGGCAAGGACGCGGCGATGGTCGTCTACCGCATGGAGACCCCGGTGGGCGAGACCTCCCTCACGCGGATCAACGTCCTGAGATCCACCCCCGACGATCCCGAGTGGGCCAACGTCCTGAAGGACGAGAAGGCCGCCACGCTGGAGCTTCTCAAGCGGAAGGTCCCACTCCCTCAGGCGTCGGACGCCCGATAGGCCGCTCTGAGCGCGACCGTCCCACCACGACCAGGTTCTAGCGGAGTCTCGGACGATGAAGCGAATCATAATCCTCCTGACCGTCTCGCTGGCGACGCCGCAGATGCACCTCGCCGCCGCCGCCGACGGATCGCCCCGAGAGGCGATCGAGAAGGCCCTCGACGCCATGAATCACGGCCGCACGTCCGAGTTCGTGCAGGCCGTGCATCCGGACGACTTGAAGGAGTTTCGCGCCAGCGTGCTCGACGTTGTGAACCTGGCCGTCGAGAACGGGCAGGCGGAAGAGGTCCTGGCCGTATTTCATGGCGTGAAGAACGCCGACGAGCTGAAGAAGCTCGACGCGGCGGCGATGTTCACCGCGATGATCTCCAAGGTGACGTCAGACCCCGAAGCCAGGCAGGTTCTCGCGGGCATGCGGGTCGAGGTCATCGGCACCCTACCAGCCGGCAAGGACAAGGCGTACGTCGTCTACCGAACGAAGATGCAGATTGGCGACACGGCGATCGAACGCCTCACGACGACCGGCGTCCGCAAGAGCGGAGACGACTGGAAGATGCTGCTGGACGACGTCGCCGGCGAGATGGCCGTCCTCAAGGCGCGCCTCGCCGATGACTCCAAGCTGCCGGACGTCGCCGCGACGAGGTTCGAACCGCTGGGGCACGTGATGGACGGCAAGGACGCGGCGATGGTCGTCTATCGCATGGAGACGCCGATGGGCGACGTCGTCCTCGCCAAGATGGGCGTCGTGAAAGCCGCGCCCAGCGACCCCCAGTGGACCGCGGTCCTGAAGGACGAGAAGGGGCCCGTTCAGGAACTCATCAAGTCGAAGAGCCCCCTGCCCCGACTCCCCCGTCCCGAATGAGCCGTCATGAGCGTTGAAATCCGCCCGCTCGCCGACGCCGACCTCCCCGCGCTCTCGGGCTTCCTCACGGCCGGCTTCCACACGCCGCCGGACGCCGAGTTCGCCTCGGTCGACGTCCTGCGCTGGAAGTATCTGGAATCGCAGGGGGACGCCTCCGAGCCTGCGCCGCGGAGCCACGTGGCCGTCGACGCCGGGGCGATCGTCGGTCACGTCGGCTACGTCCCCTCGGCGTTCGTCGGACCGGGGATGAGCCGGGCCGTCCCTACGCTGCACATGATCGACTGGCTGGGATCGGCGGGTCATCGGTCGGTCGGCGCCAGCCTGATGCGGCGGGCGCACGAGACGGCGCCCGTTCAGTTCGGCCTGGGGGGAAGCGACGCCGGCCGCGCGGTCATCAAACGGGGCGGCTACGAGCCGATGCCCCCGATCTTCGTCTTCGATCGGATCCTCCACCCGCTCCGCTGGCTCCGCGCCGGCGGCTCCTCGCCCCGAGGCGTGGCGCGGACGGCCCGCGACCTCGCCCGAAGGTTGATCAACCCCGTCCGCTCCACGAACCTCGACCTGATGCTGGAGCCAGTCTCATCCTTCGGTCCCGAAGTCGCCGAGATCGTCCGGGGCGGCTCGCAGTCGGCCCTGATCGCCGTCCGCAGGCCGGAGCGGCTGAACTACCTGCTGCGATACCCGCGCCTCCGACCGATGGGATATCTCATTCGCGACGAGGACCGCCGCCCCCGGGGCTTTGCGATCCTCGCCGCGATCCCCCGCGAAGGCGGCCGGGTCACCCTTGGGCGGATCGTCGACCTCCTGCTGGACGACGCCTCCCCCGACCTCTGGCACGCCTCCCTGCTCCTCCTCTCGCGCGAGCTGGCCCGCCTCGGCGCCCACGTCGCCCAGGCGTTCGCCTCGCCCCCCTGGACGATCGAAGCCCTCCGCCGCGCCGGCTACGTCCAGCGCCACCCGTTGGAGTTCCAGCTCCGCGACCGCGACAGGCTCATCCCCCGCGAACATCCCTTTTATGTAACGCCGATCGAAGCGGATTATGCGTTCACATAACTGAATTTCTCCACAACCCTCGCAGGCTGGCAAAGCTGTAGCAATCTGGTACGATGTCCACCCGACGACGAGTGTCCGACGAAGAGGAGCGAGACGGTGATGGGATCGGATCGCGACGGGACCGACGGGCCGGCCATCCGCGCGGTCGAGGTCCGCAAGGTTTACGGGACGAAGGCGGCGCAGGTCGAGGCGCTGCGGGGGGTCTCGCTGGAGGTCGCGCGCGGCGAGCGGGTGGCCTTGCTGGGGAAGTCGGGGTCGGGGAAGTCGACCTTGCTGAACCTGCTGGGGGGCCTGGACCGGCCCAGTTCGGGCGAGTTGAGCGTCGGAGGCCATGACCTCCACGGGCTCTCCGGGCGTGAGATGGCCCGGTTCCGGTCGACGACGGTCGGCATCATCTTTCAGTCGTTCAACCTGATCGCCTCGCGGTCGGCCGTGGAGAACGTCGAGCTGCCGATGGTCTTCGCCGGCCGATCGCCCCGCGACCGGCGGTCCGCCGCGCGCGGGGCGCTGGAGGCCGTCGGGCTCGGGGGGCGGCTGACGCATCGGCCGAGCCAGATGAGCGGCGGCGAGAGCCAGCGGGTCGCCGTCGCGCGGGCGCTGGTGAACCGGCCCCGGATCGTCCTGGCCGACGAGCCGACGGGCAACCTGGACAGCCAGACGGCGCGGCAGGTCATGGCCCTGATCATCGATCACGTCCGCGAACACGACGCCACCCTCGTGCTGGTCACCCATGACGAGGAGTTGGCCGCGACCTGCACCGACCGGATCGTCCGACTGTCCGACGGCCGGCTCGCGGCGGGGGAAGCTTGATCGGGAGTTGATGGAGGATCGCCTCGTGCGCTGGATCGACCTGCTGCGGTTTCCCCTCGTCTCGCTGGGCCAGCACAAGCTGCGGACGTCCCTGACGACCCTGGGCGTCGTCTTCGGCGCGTTCGTGCTCGCCGCCAGCCTGTCGATCGATGAAGGGGTGCAGCGGACCATCGAGCGCGAGGCCGGCAAGGGGGACGTCGCGCGCAAGGTGACGGTCTCTTCGGGGTGGCGGCCGGCCAAAACCAAGAAGCCGGAGGAGGTGAAGGTCGCCGGGCGGATGTCCCAGGGTCGCCGCGATCGCATCCACAAGGTCTTGACCGAGAGGGCCCGCCAGGGCGGTTCCGACCAGGAGCAGGTCAAGCTGACCCAGGAGCGGCTGGCGGAGCTTTCGCGGCTCCCCCACGTCCGCCAGATGGTCCCGATCGTCGGCGGCCGGGTCGTCGCGACGCTGGGCAACCGGCCCGAGGAGGCGGGCGTCTCGTCCGGCGCCGGCGAGGATCCCGAGTTCCCCAAGCGGATCGTTGCCGGCCGGGCTTTCCGATCGGAAGACGAGCGGTCGGTCCTGCTCTCCGAGATGTTCGCGCATCGGATCGGCCTGGTCGACGACGCGGATCTGGAGCAGGTCGTCGGCAGGCCGTTGCGGCTCGAGATCCGCAGCCAGGAGGCCGGGCCGACCTTCAACGTCTCGCTCGCCGATCGGTCGCGGTCCGGAGGCGGTCGGGACGAGCAGCTAGCGCTCCGCCAACTCGCCTGGCAGCTCCCGGGGGCGCTCGACAAGTTCAGCCTGACCGATGCGGAGCGCACCACCCTGAAGGCGGCGATCCAGAGTGAGCCGGCGAAGGCCGATTCGGACGTCGTCGTCGAGGACTTCCAGGTCGTCGGGATCTTCCGCGAGATGACCGACGAGGAGAAGAAGGAGGCCTGGAGCCAGTTCCCCGCCGACACGGACCTGGTCCTCCCCCGGCGGACGGCGGTCGACTTCGCCTTCCGCTCCCCCGCGTATCACGAGGACGGTCTCCCGCGGGTCGTACTGTTCGTCGACGACATGAAGAACGTCAAGGAGGTCGAAGGCCAGGTCGCGGCCCTCGGCCTGAACGGCCGCTCGGCCCACGACTTCATCGAGCGCCAGCGGCTGACCTACCTGCTCGTCTTCGGCGGGATGACCTGCGTGGCCGCGGTGGCCCTGCTCGTCGCCTCGCTGGGGATCGCCAACACGATGCTGATGAGCGTGTTGGAGCGCCGTCGCGAGATCGGCATCATGAAGGCCGTCGGCGCGACGAACTGGCAGCTCCAATCCCTCTTCGTCATCGAAGGCGCCCTGATCGGCCTGGTCGGCGGGACGCTCGGTCTGCTGCTGGCCTGGTCGATCTCCTACCCGGGCGACGCCTGGGTCCGCTCGATGGTCCACCGCGACATGAACATGGACCTCTCGGGCTCGATCTTCGCCTTCCCCAACTGGCTCGCCTGGACCGTCCTCCTCTTCACCGTCGGCGTGACCATCGCCGCGGCGCTGTATCCTTCAAGACGCGCGGCGAAGGTCGACCCGGTTACGGCGCTGAGGCATGATTGAGAGGGTCCGGCCCGACAAGATCGAACACTCGATTCTCTGACAGAATTACCGTCGACGACCAACCTACCTCCGGACCATCCTTGGAAGTGTAAACGTGGGTTGCGATATCCATTGCTGCATCGAGTACGCTTCCCGGCCCTCCTCGGACGACTCGCTGTGGGATTACACTCCCTTCGCCTGGGAGATCAACCTGGGCCGCGACTATGACCTCTTTGCTCTCCTGGCCGGGGTCCGCGGCAGAGATGGCGTCGTGCCAGTCTGTGAGCCCAAAGGGCTGCCCGAGGACGTCTCAACCGCGTTCTTGTTGCACTCGTCCTACAAGATCGACGACGAATTGGCCGCCCTGGAGGTCGATGGCTACTGCAGCCGCGAAGAGGCCGAGCAGTGGGTTCAGGAAGGGTCTTCGCTTTCTGTCGGTGAGACTGCGGTCACGAATCCTGACTGGCACTCGATCTCGTGGTTGAACGTTGCCGAGCTTCAAGAAGTTCAGCGTCGCTATCGGCTTCTGCACGATGCCGATCATCTCAAACTCTCAGCGGTCATCGCCGCGATGGGCGCATTGGATAACCAGCAAGGGGGACGGAGTCGTCTCGTCTTCTGGTTCAAGGGATAGAAATGATGGGTGCCACCGAAGCGGCCACGTCGGCTCCTGGCTGATCGACGACAGTCGTGCACCTGCCCAACGCCGGTTCATGGCCACGCGAGCGTGGCCATGGCACCCGAGTCGAGGACTCGACGGAGAGCGAATAGCCCGGAAGGGTTCCTTCTCACGGCAGACGGATCAGGCTGTTGTGGAAGAAGCCGGCCGAATTGGGGTTCCCCGGGTCGTGGCGGAAGGTCTGGCCGTCGATGAGGAATTTGTACTCGTGCGATCCGGCTTCGAGGGGGATCGTGGTGGAGTAGTTCCCCTGGGCGTCGGGGCCGGTCATGGCGAGGGGCCGGTTCTTCCAGTCGGTGAACGTGCCGACGAGGGCGACTGACTTCGCCGGGCCCTCGGGATGGTGTCGGAACGTCACCTCGTACCGGCCGTTTTCCAGCTTCTTCGAGACCGGCGCGCCGAGCGTCAGATCCTGGTCGGCGAGGACGAAGTTGAGATAGCCGATGTGCATCTCGTCCCACGTCTGTTCGCCGAAGGTCACGGCGCGTTTCGGGTCGGGGTTGTTGGGGTTCTCGTCGGAGTTGTCGAAGTGGGCCTCGGTGCG
This sequence comes from Paludisphaera rhizosphaerae, assembly GCF_011065895.1. Classification (NCBI taxonomy): domain Bacteria; kingdom Pseudomonadati; phylum Planctomycetota; class Planctomycetia; order Isosphaerales; family Isosphaeraceae; genus Paludisphaera; species Paludisphaera rhizosphaerae. The sequence goes on from NZ_JAALCR010000039.1 coordinate 18,712, forward strand.
GAGGATGGTCCCCTCGGGCATCGGCTTGGGCTCGGCGAGGACGTAGAGGTTCTGCCAGTCGAACTCATAGCGGGGGACGTCCAGCACGGTCTCGCGACGACCGTCAGGATAGTCGACGACGAACCGCATCGACTTGCCCCGCAGGTGCATGTGGGGCATGAGCGAGATGAGCATCGAGGGCTGCGAAAACCGGAACTCTCCCCGCGAAACGTAGTCGCGCGTGCCGGGCGGGATCTGGAACCGGAAGTCGAGCGCCATGCCCGACATCAGCTCCTTGCGAACCGTCGTCGGGTCGGCGAAGACCAGGCCGATGCCGCTGCGGTCGACCTGCTTCGTCCCCCGGGTGGTGTAGTGGAGCTGGAGCATGATCCTCGACCCGGCCGGGATGCGCTTGGCCATGCCGTCGGCCAGGATCCGGGGGGGCATGCCCGGTGCGTAGGCGGCCAGGAAGTCGCCCCCCTCCTCGTCGATCTTCGACACGCCCGGCGGCATCACGTAGGCGACGACGTGGTGGACGACCGACGTATTCCGCGGGCGCACCTGCGAGGCGCGGACCCAGACGTCATGGCTCAGCTTGGGGTCGATCTCGACGAGTTCGTAGGGCATTGAGCCCTCGGCCGGGATCTCGACCTCGCGAGGCATCTCGAGCACGAGGTCGGGCTTGGGGATCCGCCAGCCCTCGACGAACGTCGCGGGCGGAGGAAGGTCGGCCGGATCCCCCTCGGGCGAGCCGGCGGCGACCCAGTCGCGGATGGCCTGCTTCTCCTCGGCCGTCAGCCGGGCGTCGTTGGCGAACTTGCCGTGCTCCGGCGAGGCGTGCCAGGGGGGCATCCGTCCCTCGTCGACCACCTCGGCGATCATGCTCGACCAACCGGCCGCCTGGCGGTACTCGGTCAGCGAGAACGGGCCGATCTCCCCCGGCCGGTGGCAGGAGACGCACCGCGACTGGAGGATCCGCGAGACCTGCTTCGCATAGGTCACGGTCGCGCCCGCCGACGGCTTCGACACCCGCCCGATCAGGCAGCCGACCACGTCCGTCCTGGGCGTGGCGACCGGCCGCCCGGCGAGGGCCGCCTCGACGGCGTCGACGAGGTCGCGACGGGTGGGCGTGGGCCGATGCACGCCGATGGCGTACTGATCGTCGATCCGCCCCCGGTAGACGACGGCCCGCGACTCGTTCAGGACGAAGACCTCGGGCGTGCGCTCGGCCCCCAGGCGATCGGCCAGCTCATTGCCGACGTCCTTCAGGACGGGGAACGGCAGCTTGTGCTTCTCCGCGAACCGGCCGATCGCGACCGGCCCGTCCTGCTGGTTGGCGTCGACGCCGAAGAAACCGACGCCCCGCTTCTCGAAGTCGCGGGCGGCCTCGGCCAGGATCGGCGCGTAGGTGTCGGCCAGCGGGCACTCGACCCCCAGGAAGGCCACGACGACGACCTTCCGATCGCGGGCCTCGTCCAGCGTGTGCCAGGCCCCGCGATAATCCTGGAGACGGAAGTCGGCCGTCGTCTCGCCCGACGCCGCCAGGCCCGCCAACACGACCCCGATCAAACCGGCAGCGATCATCGCCAGGCCCTCGTCATACCCAGGCCGATCCCCGAACCCCGCATCGACAATACCACAGATGTCCGAGATCCGCCACGGCTCATGACCAGCGGTAGTTCTGCTGGCGGCGGAATCCGGTCACCACGATCGAGCCGTCCGGCCGGATGGAGGCCGTCGAGTAGCCGCTGTTCTCGGGGCCGGAGCCCTCGATCATCGCGGCGAGGGTCGCGTAGTGGACGCCGTTGATCTCGCGGTGGTCGTTCTGGTGGCTGTGGCCCTGGAAGACGGCGAGCACCTTCCCCGAACCCTCCAGCGCCTGCCGCACTCGGGCCGCGTTCTTGACGAAGTGCGAGCCGGTCCCGTCGAGCCGCTGGTGGGCGAAGACGACGACCTTGCCGGCGGCAGCCTTCAGGTCGCCCTCCAGCCATTCCAGTTCCTCGGCCGGGATGTTGGCGTCGGTCCATTCGGAGTTCTTGCGGCCGTAGGGCTTGCCGTCGCTCCGGAAACAGGCGTCGAGGACCACAAAGTGGACTCCCCCTCGGTCGAAGGAGTAGTATGACCGCTCGCGACCGACGCCGCCGAGAAACTCCTCCTTCGTCAGCGTGTCGACGCAATGATTCCCCAGCACGTAATGCCGATCCGCCGAAGCCGTCGAGAACTCGGCGTCGATCTCGCTCAGCCAGCGCTTCTCGACGTCGACCGAATCGGCGGCGTCGATCAGGTCGCCCAGCTCCACGACGAACGCCGGCCGCAACTCCTTGAACTTCGCGACCGCCTCCGCGAGCTTCCCCCGCGTCTCGCGATAATACCGCGTCCCGGCCGGCGCCTTGTCCGCATGGTGCAGGTCCGTCGCCAGGCCGATCAGCAGGCCCTCGCCCTCCACGACGGCTCCTCCCACGACCGACGTCGCCGCGAGCAGCAAGGCGCCGTCGGCCAGGAACGCCCGCCGACCCATCGTCCAACCGCCTTCATCGCGCCGCATGACAGGACTCTCCCGGGGGATGAACCATGAAGAAGACGAAGAGCACCACCGGCGACGGAACCAAGCCTCTCTTCTTCAATCGAGGCCAGTGCGAATCGTCCCTTCTCCCCTCGGGAGAAGGTGCCGCGCAGCGGCGGATGAGGGTCGCCGCGCTTCGGGAAGAGATCCGCTCTCGCGGCATACCGTCCGAAATCCGACGACCCTCACCCGACCCTTCGGGCCACCCTCTCCCGGCGGGAGAGGGAACGTTCCATCGCCTTCATCTTCAACGCCAAGGCCCCGCGCGTCCAGCATGCGGCCAGGCCCTGACCGTCCTGGCGCTCATACTCTTACCCCTCACAACCGCGCCCGCCGCCGAGCATAAAACCAGCGTCGCCATCGTCGGCGACGCCTTCCACATCAACGGTCGGCCGACGTTCGAGGGCCGGGTCTGGAAGGGGAAGAGGGTCGAAGGGTTGCTGCCGAACTCGCGGATGGTCCAGGGGATTTTTGACGATCGCAACCCGGAGACTCGCCCTCGGTTCGCCTACCCGGACACGGGCGTCTGGGACGCCGAGCGCAACACCCGCGAGTTTATCGCCGCCATGCCCGAGTGGCGCCGCCACGGGCTGCTCGCGTTCACGATCTGCCTTCAGGGCGGCAGCCCGGAGGGCTACTCGAAGGACCAGCCGTGGCACAACTCGGCCATCGAGGCCGACGGCTCATTACGAGCCCCGGATATGGCCCGGCTCGCCCGCATCCTCGACCGCGCGGACGAACTGGGGATGGTCGTGATCCTGGGCCTCTTCTACTTCGGCCAGGACCAGCGCCTGGCCGACGAAGCGGCCGTCGTCCACGCCGTCGACGAGGCCGCGGCCTGGGTGCTCGCCGGCGGCTGGCGGAACGTGATGATCGAGGTCGCCAACGAATGCAACGTCCGCTACGACCATGAAATCCTCCGGCCGAAGCGCGTTCATGAATTGATCGAACGCGTGAAGGCGAAGACCGTCGACGGCCGCAGGCTGCTCGCGGGCGTCAGCTACGGCGGCGGTACGATCCCCGGCGAGAACGTCGTCCGCGCCTCCGACTTCCTCCTGATCCACGGCAACGGCGTGGCCGATCCCGAGAAGATCGCCGCCATGGTCAAACGTACCCGCCAGGTCCCGGGCTACACCCCCAAGCCCATCCTCTTCAACGAGGACGACCACTTCGACTTCGACAAGCCCGCCAACAACTTCCTCGCGGCTCTCACCGAATACGCCTCGTGGGGCTACTTCGACCCCGGCGATCGCGGCCCTGACGGCAAGCGACTGCCCAACTACGCCGACGGCTACCAGACCGTCCCCGTCAACTGGACGATCAACACGCCGCGCAAACGGGCCTTCTTCAACCTGCTGGCCGAGATCGTCGGCGCGGACGCCGGCGGGGCCTCGCCGGGTCCCGTCAAGCTGATCCTCGACACCGACATGTCCGGCGACTGCGACGACGCCGGCGCGATGGCCCTCCTGCTCGCCCTGGCCGATCGCGGCGAGTGCGACCTGCTTGCCATCCCCGTGAACCGCGCCGACCGCACGAAGGCCTCGGCCGCCGCCGTCGACGCAATCGCCACCTATTACGGCCGGCCGAACATCCCGATCGGCACCGACAAGCAGGGCCCCACCGCCCTCCAACGCACCAGCGCCTATGCCCCCGCCCTCCGCGACGGCTTCCCCAACGACGTCGGCCCCGACGACCAGGCGCCCGACGCGCTCGACGTCTATTGCAAGGCCCTGTCGGACCAGCCCGACGGCTCCGTGACGATCTGCTCCGTTGGCGCGCTGTCGAACCTCGCCGAACTCCACCGCCGCGAGCCCGCCTTGGTGCGGGCGAAGGTCCGTCGGCTGGTCGTGATGGCGGGCGAGTTCCCGCCGTCGAAGAAGCCCGAGACGAACCTCTTCACCCACCTGGAGGCGTCGCGGTACGTCGCCGATCACTGGCCGGGGGAGATCGTCTGGCACGGCTTCGAGGTCGGCGAGGCCCTGTTCACCGGCTCGCGATTGAAGGAGACGCCGGCGGCCAATCCCGTCCGTCGCGCCTACGAGCTGAAGCCCTACGGCAAGCGCCCGGCGATCGAAGGGGGCCAGCCGAGCTACGACCAGGCCGCGGCGCTCTTCGCGGTTCGCGGCCCGCAGCCGGAGTTCTGGCAGGTCGTCTCCGGCGGTCGCGTGCGGATCGACGACGCGGGCCTCACCCACTGGGAGCCCGACCCGAACGGCCGGCACGCCTACGTGAAAATCGCCGGCGAGCCCGCGCGGCTGGCGGCGGAGATCGAAACCCTGATGATCGCCCCGCCGAAGGGCGGCACTCCCTGATGCGACCGACTCCGGGCGCGGACGACCCGACGTTTTCTTCCCTCGGTTCACTTCTCCAGGAGAGGCATGTGCCAGGCATTCGCACTCTGCTCGCATTCGCTCTCGGCTGTGCGGCGTCGATCGCGCTCGGCTCATTTCCGGTTCCCGCGACGGCGAACGAGCCTTTGCCGAACACTCAGGCGCTGACCGAAGAGGGCGACCTCGCGGCCAAGATGGTGGCCGGGATCCACAGGTACCTCGACCGTGAGTTGGCGGCGTCTGTCGAGAATCGGAAGGCGATGTGGAAGGTGGACGCCTCCTCGGTGGAGGCCTATCGCAGGTCGGTCGAGCCGAATCGGGCGCGGTTGCGGAAGTACCTGGGGGTCGTCGACCCGCGCCTTCCGGCGAGCGTCGAATACGTCGGCGGTCCGGATCAGCCGGCGCTCGTTGCCGAGGCCGCGGAGTATCGGGTCTACGCGATTCGCTGGGCGGTCCTGCCCGGCGTGGACGGCGAGGGCCTGTTGCTGGAGCCGAAGGGGAAGGCCGTCGCCAACGTCGTGGCCCTGCCCGACGCCGACTGGACGCCCGAGATGGCCGTCGGCCTGGCCCCGGGCGTCGCGCCCTCGGCGCAGTTCCCGCGTCGCCTGGCCGAGAACGGCGTTCGCGTGATCGTCCCCACGCTCATCGACCGCAAGGACGACTTTTCAGCGAACCCCAGGCTCAACCGCGCGACCAACCAGCCTCACCGCGAGTTCATCCACCGGATGGCCTTCGAGATGGGCCGGACCTTGCTCGGCTACGAAGTGCAAGAGGTGCTGGCCGCCGTCGACTGGTTCTGTCGCGACGAGGGCCACCCGCGCACTGGCGTCATCGGCTACGGCGAAGGCGGATTGATCGCCTTCTACGCAGCGGCGCTCGACGAGCGGATCGACGCCGGCCTGATCAGCGGCTCCTTCGGCCCTCGCGAACAGATCGCCGAGGAGCCGATCTACCACGACGTCTGGGGCCTGCTCACCGAGTTCGGCGACGGCGACGTCCTGCGCCTGATCGCCCCGAGGTCGATGGTGTTCGCGGCGGCCCCGTTCACCGCGCCGGCCGGCCCGCCCGCTCGAAGTGGGAGGAGCGGGGCCGCACCCGGAAGGAGCCAGGCCGCGAGCCCGGAAGCGGCGAAGAACGAGGCCGCAACTGTCCTTCACGAACTCGCCGGCGCCGGCGACGCCGCCCTGCGAGGCGTCCGGTTCCCCGTCGAGGCGAGCGCCGGGGCGGACGAGCCGGTTTCCGAGGCCGCCTCTGCGAGCTTCTTCCAGATGCTCGGCATCCCGGCGAAGCCAGCCGCGCCGGGGGCGCCTCCCGTCGACTCCCGCAAATCGTTCGATCCGGTCCCCCGCCAGAAGCGGCTGTTCGATCAACTGGTCGGCTTCACTCAGAAACTGTGGCGCGACAGCGAAACCACGCGCAAGGCCTTCTGGGCCCGGGCCGACGCCCCGTCGCCGGCGAGTTGGGAGAAGTCGTGCGAGTGGTACCGCGACTACTTCCATACCGAGGTGATCGGCAAGCTCCCGGAGCCGACGATGCCCCCGAACCCGCGCACGCGGCAGGTCTACGACCAGGCGACCTGGACCGGCCATGAAGTGATGATCGACGTCTATCCGGACGTCTTCGCCTCCGGCGTCCTGCTCCTCCCGAAAGACCTCAAGCCCGGCGAGAAGCGGCCCGTGATCGTCACCCAGCACGGCCTGGAGGGGACGCCCCGGCATACCATCGATGCCGAGAAGAAGCCCGTTTACGACGAATTCTCCAGGAAGCTCGTCGAGCAGGGGTACATCGTCTACGCACCTCAGAATCCGTACTACGGCGACACGGTGTTCCGCCAGTTGCAGCGGAAGGGGCACCCGCTCAAGCTCGCGATCTTCAGCTTCGTCATCCGCCAGCATCAGCGAACGCTCGACTGGCTGGAAACCCTGCCGAACGTCGATCCCGGGCGGATCGCATTCTACGGCCTGAGCTACGGCGGCAAGACGGCGGTCCGCGTCCCGGCCGTCGAGAAGCGCTATTGCCTCTCAATCTGCTCCGGCGACTTCAACGAATGGATCGGCAAGAACGTGTCGGTGGACCTCGACCGCAGCTACATGTGGACGCGCGAGTACGACATGGGCGAGTTCGACATGGGGAACACCTTCAACTACGCCGAGATGGTCAATCTGATCGCGCCTCGGCCCTTCATGGTGGAGCGCGGTCACGACGACGGCGTGGGGACCGATGAGATGATCTCCTACGAATACGCGAAGGTCCGCTACCTCTACGCCAACCGCCTCAAGATCCCCGATCGCACCGAGATCGAATACCAACCCGGCGGCCACCGCATCTACGGCAAGGGAACGTTCGACTTCCTGCGGAGGCACCTGGGATGGACGAGCAAGTGAATCATCGCCGGCGAGCCCGCGCGGCTGGCTGGGCCGTTCGGCGCCCTGAGCGACTCCTGGCGTGGGCCCCCTTGCGGGCGCATACTCGGGGGGAATCGACCTGATCGAGACCCGTCGCGAGAAAGGGGGATCCTAACGATGATGTTTCAACCCAAGGCCCTGACCCTGATCGCCGGGGCCCTGCTGCTGGGGGTGCCCGCCATGAGCCAGGGCCAGCAAGCGGCCGACCCAAAGAATCCGCAGAAGCCCGCCCTGGCCAAGGACGACGGCGAGAAGCGGATCATGGAGACGATCGTCGAGGCCCGCAAAGGCCAGCGCTACGCCAATGTTTCCGAGGCCGACGGCCGCCTGATGCGGCAGCTCGTGGAGGCCCTCGGCGCCAAGCGGGTCGTCGAGCTGGGCACCAGCACCGGCGAGTCCGGCCTGTACTTCTCGATGGCCCTGCGCAAGACGGGCGGCAAGCTCTACACCTACGACATCGACCCCGAGCGCTCGAAGGTCGCCAAGGCCAACTTTGAGAAGGCCGGCGTCATGGACCTGATCGTCATGACCCTGGGCGACGCCCACGAGACGGCCCCCAAGAACACCGACCCGATCGACGTCCTGTTCATCGACGCCGAGAAGCCCGGCTACGACGCCTACCTCCGCGAGCTGCTCCCCTACGTCCGCCCCGGCGGCCTGATCCTCGCCCACAACATGCGCCAGCCCGCCCCCAACCCGAAGTACATCGAAGCCGTCACCACCAACCCCGACCTCGACACCTCGTTCGTCCTGATGGACGGCGCGGGCCTGGGCATCACCCTGAAGAAGCGTTGAAAAGCGGGAGCCAGGGGCTCGCACCCGCGAGCCCCTCGCCTCTGTCAGGCTGAAACCACCCGCGAAAAAAGCCGCCGCACCGGGTCGACCCCGATGCGGCGGCGATGTATTTCAATCGGACGTGCGGACGCCCGGTGGAATCCAATCAGGTTAAATGTTCGCGCCGCGCTCGCGGCGGATCTGGGCGCAGCGGTCGTAGGCGTCCTTGACGGGTTCGCGTGCGCGTTCCCATTCCATGTCGCCTTCCCAGCCGCTCTTCAGGTCGTCCTCGATGTCGCTGAACTTGCCTTCGCCGTACTGCGACTCGGCCGTGGCGCCGTAGCGATAGGCCGGGACGTGGGTGTCGAAGGTCTCGCCCTCGCGGACGTAGGGACGAGAAGAGAAGTTGTCGCGCAGCCAGTTGTCCTCGGTCGTGGGATCGATCAGCTCGCCGATCCCCTTGCCGGCGTAGCCGCCGGCGACCGCGCCGAGGGCCGCGCCGACCGCGGTCCCCACGGGGCCGGCGACCGAGCCGACCGCCGCGCCGGAGGCGGCCCCGCCGAGGGCGGCGCCGACGCCGACTTCGATCGGGTGCGAGCCCGGGGCGTCGGTGATCGGGTCTGGATTGCGGTCGCCGTGAGGCGGGAGATCGACGCTCTTCTCGGGATTGTGGGTCGTGGCCATGGTGTCGCTCCGGAGAGGTTTATCGTGGCTATCCCCCCGAGTCGATCCCCGGGGAGGTCGGATAAATGTGTTTGCAAATACGTTGCCATCAGATGCGACTGCAGGTCGAATTTCTGACTTTCCCTGAACGAGCGAGGCCGCCTCAAGGGAAAATGAGCCGACCCGCTTCGATGAGAGCGGCTTCTCGTCGCCCTGAGCGGTGACACGATTCTCCTCCCCGGGCGTTATCTCGATGCTGAAAGGCCCGGGGCCGAGGAACCGCGACTCCCCGGCATTCCGTCAAGTCCCGCTTTCCGAACTGCCGACCTTTCGTATAATCACAAATAGAACGAAATCTCCCCCGGCCCCCTTTTGGACCCGGCCATGACGACCCGACGAACCAGCCCGACGCTCGCGATGATCGCCCTGGCGATCGCCGCCGCGCTCGCGCTGTCGAGCGTCGGCGAGGCCTCGGCCTGCTCGTCTCCGGCTCCGGCGAAGGCTCGCGGCTGCTGCGCCAAGCGCGTCCAACCCGCCTGCGGCTGCTGCAAGACTCCCCAGAAGGAGAAGGAAGAGGCCGTCGCCCCGAAGGTCGACCTCCTCGCGTCGCTGTCGCCGGTCGAATCCGAATCCGGCCCCTCCTGCGGATGCCTCCCCGCCGATCCCGCCGCGCCGACCGAACGGCGGACGGTCGAACCGCGCAGCGAGTCCTCAACGACCCAGCCCGCGGCCGTCGCCTTTGAGATGGCACCCGTCGCGGCGACCGCCCTCGAACGCCCGACCTCTTTCGATCCGCTCCCGCGCCCCGTCTACCTGCGCACTTCCCGATTGAGATTCTGACGAGGCTCCTCCTGGACGCGTTTGCGTTCTAGGTTTCCCGATGGGCCTATTCCCGTCTCCTCTCCCACAGCGAGACCGGGCCGTCTTTCGATCAGAATCCTAATATCAATCAATCGGGAGTTCCCCATGTCCTCCGCCGACCAACCGCTGACGCGCTGGCGGAAGTTTCGGATGGTGATGAAGGTCGTCGAGCTTCGGCTGCGGTTCGTGGCCTTGATGGCGGCGACGGCGCTCACGTTCGCCTACTGGGACACGCTCGGCAACTACTACGAGAAATGGACGCGACCGACCGGCCCGACGATCGCCGCGACGGCCGACCACGAGTTTTACTGCCCGATGCACCCCACGGTCGTCCAGCCGACGGCCGGGTCGTGCCCGATCTGCGGGATGCCGCTCTCCAAGCGGGTGAAGGGGGCCGAGACGCCCCTGCCGGCCGGCGTGCTCTCCCGACTGACGCTGGCGCCGGACCGCATCGCCCAGGCCGGCGTGAAGACCGTGGCGGCCAGCTACGTCCCGCTGACGGAAACCGTGGCCACCGTGGGGACCGTCGAGATCGACGAACGCCGGCTGCGGCGGATCGCCTCCCGGACGAAGGGCCTGGCGCGGGTGGAGAAGCTCCATGTGGACTTCACCGGCGTCCGCGTCGAGGCCGGCCAGCCGCTGGCCGAGGTCTACAGCCCCGAACTCTATCAGGCCATGCAGGAGATGCTCCTGCACCAGCGCACCGCCCAGGCGAGCCCCGCAGGCAACCGCGTGCTGGGCGACCCGCAGAACCTCGTCCGCCTGGCCGCCGACAAGCTCAAGCTCTGGGGGATCACCCAGGAGCAGATCGACCGCATCCTCAAGGACGGCAAGGCCGATTACCGCCTGCCGATCCTCTCACCCATCGGCGGCGTGGTCGTCCGCAAGGGGGTCGTCGAGGGAGACTACGTCGCCGAAGGCCAGGCCCTGTTCGAGGTCGCCGACCTCTCCCACATCTGGGTCAAGGCGCAGGTGTATGAGAACCAGTTCGCCCTCGTCCGCGAGGGCCAGGCCGTGCACGCGACGGTCGAGGCCTATCCCGGCGAGGTCTTCTCCGGCCGGGTCGCGTTCATCGACCCCGTGCTCAACCCGCAGACCCGCACGGCCGTCGTCCGCTACGACCTGGACAACCCGAACCTCCGCCTGAAGCCCGGGATGTTCGCCTCGGTGACGCTGGAGACCCCCATCGCCGACGCCCCGGCCTTCCGCGAGCGGATCGCCCGCGCCAACGCCGGCGCGGCGAAGCTCCACAAGGCCGTGCTGACGGCCGAGGAGCAGGAGAAGTGCCTGGTCACCGACGCCAAGCTGGGCTCGATGGGCGACCCGCTCCCCGTGGAAGTCGACGGCCGCAAGCTCTGGATCTGCTGCGCCAGTTGCGAATCCAAGATCAAGACGACCCCCGCCAGGTACCTCGCCCGCCTGGAGGCCGTCCCGGTCGACGCCGTGCTGGCCGTCCCCGAATCCGCCGTGATCGACGCCGGTTCGCGGAAAGTCGTCTACATCGAGGCCGAGCCGGGCGTCTTCGAAGGCCGCGAGGTGGTCCTCGGCCCGATCTCGAACAGCCGCTACCCCGTGCTGGAGGGCCTCAAGCCCGGCGACCGCGTCGCCGCATCCGGAGCCTTCCTCATCGACGCCGAAACCCGCCTCAACCCCCGCGCCGCCGGCCAGCCGAGCACCCCGGCGCCTCGGTCGGCGGCCACGAACTCGACGACTCGACGTTGATTCGGATTCGGGGTTCAGGTTTTCTCGGGTGGCATGGCCACGCTTGCGTGGCCATGGACCAGCGCGGGATCATCGCTCGACCGTCGCCGATCGCATGCCCACGCGAGCGTGGGCATGGCACCCATCACGCTCAATCGGACTAATGCGGACGGAGTCAAGCCGGTGATCGAAGGCGTCGTCGAGTGGTCCATCCGCAACCGGTTCCTCGTCATCATCGCGGCGATCGCGGTGGGGGTGGCGGGGCTGCGCGCCCTGGCGACGACGCCGGTGGACGCGGTGCCGGACCAGTCGGAAAACCAGGTCGTGGTCTTCACCGACTGGATGGGCCGCAGCCCCCAGGAGATCGAGGACCAGATCACCTACCCCCTGACGACGAAGCTCCAGGGGTTGGCCGGCGTGAAGGTGGTGCGGTCGTCGAGCGAGTTCAACTTCTCGATGATCAATATCATCTTCGACGACTCGGTCGAATATTACTTCGCCCGCGAACGCGTGCTGGAAAGGCTGGCGACCGTCGCCCCGGACATGCCCCAGGGGGTGACGCCCTACATGGCGCCGGACGCCACCGCCGTCGGCCAGATCTTCTGGTACACCGTCGAGGGGGACGGCGTCGGCCTGGACGAACTTCGGGCCATCCAGGACTGGTACGTCCGCTACCAGCTCAACGCGGTGCCGGGCGTGGCCGAGGTCGCCTCCGTCGGCGGAGCCCCGCGCGAGTATCAGGTCGACCTGGACCCCAGCAAGCTGCGGGCCTTCGGCGTCTCGCTGGGCGAGGTCTACTCGGCCGTCCAGCGTTCCAACTCGGCGGTCGGCGGGCGCGTCATCCACAAGGGGAACGCGGAGTACCTGATCCGATCCGTCGGCTGGCTCCGGGGCGTCGACGACCTCAAACGCACCGTGGTCGCCCAGCGCAACGGGACGCCCATCTACCTGGAGACGATCGCCTCCGTCCAGACCGGCCCCGGCTTCAAGCGGAGCGTCCTGGAGAAGGACGGTCGAGAGGTGGTCGGCGGCGTGGTGATGATGCGGTTCGGCGAGAACCCGCTGGAGGTCACCCGCCAGATCAAGGAGAAGGTCGCCGCCCTCTCGCCGGGGCTCCCCGAAGGCGTGCGCATCGTCCCCTTCTACGACCGCACGCCGCTGATCGAGAAGGCGCTCGAGACGGTGTCGGACACGGTGTACGAGGAGATCTTCATATCCACGGTCATGATCGTCCTGATCATGGGTCATCTCGGCGGTGCGTTCATCGTCTCGCTGACGTTGCCGCTGGCGATCCTGACCAGCTTCCTGATGATGAAGATCTTCGGCGTCCCCTCCAACATCATGAGCCTGGCGGGGATCGCCATCTCGGTCGGCATCCTGGAGGACCAGGCCGTCGTCATGACGGAGAACGCCGCGCACCATCTGACGCGACGGTTCGGCGACCAGCCGGTGCGCGGAGACGCCCTGGACGTCATCATCCCCGCCTGCCGCACCGTCGGCCGGCCGATCTTCTTCTCGGTGCTCATCACGATCCTGTCGTTCCTGCCGGTCTTCGCCCTGACGGGACGGTCAGGCAAGATGTTTCACCCGCTGGCCTGGACCAAGACGTTCGCCCTGATCGGCGTGGCCGTGCTGGCCGTGACCCTGGTCCCCGCGCTCATCCCCATCTTCCTGCGCGGGCGGATCAAGTCCGAGGACGACTCGTGGCTGGTCCGAACGATGATCACCATCTTCAAGCCGATGCTCTCCTGGCTGATGGACCGCACCACGCTGGTCTGCTGGCTGTTCGTCTGCATCCTCGGCCTGGGATGGCTGGCGGCCGGCCGCCTGGGGAGCGAATTCATGCCGCCGCTCGACGAGGGCTCGATCCTCGACATGCCCACCAGCGTGCCGCGGATGTCCGTCGCCCAGGCGACCGAAGACCTCAAAGCCCGCAACGCCGTGCTGCGCGGGTTCCCCGAAGTCGCCCAGGTCGTCGGCAAGGCCGGCCGCGCCGAGACCGCGACCGACCCCTCCCCACTCGACATGGTCGAGACCATCATCAACCTGCACGACAAGGACCTCTGGACCAAGCGCAAGCTTCTCTTCGAGGACGCCCTCTGGCAGGTGGAAGCCGCGCGCAAAGCGATGGAGCGATCGGCCGATCCGACGTCTTCCCCCCTCGCGGGGGAAGACAGATCGCGAAGCGATCAGATGAGGGGGACGACCGCCGCCGGACTCGAGTCTGACGGCCGCTCCGAAACCAACGCCGATCCCCCCTCATCCGGCCCTGCGGGCCACCTTCCCCCGCGAGGGGGGAAGGCCGTTGTGGTTGTGGACGCAAACGACGCGGCCATGCACGTCGTGTCACGCGTCGACTCGACCCTCAGAATCCTCGCCGCCCGGCGCATCCAGGAGCACCGCCCGGCCATGCTGCGAGCCGCGGCCGGCGAGGCCGTCGACGCGATCCTGGAACGAGCCGGCCGGACGACGCGTGCGCTCACATCAAATGAGCGCGACGAGTTGTCGAAGGCGCTGGCCGATCGCTTCGGCGAGCGCCTGGCGGACGGCCCGGCGGTAGAGGACGTGGTGATGATCGCCGACGCCGCGACCGCCCGCCTGATCGCCATGGGCGTCTTGCCCGCTGCCCCTGACCTGCTCTCCGCCCCCCCTGCCCTCTGGGACCGTGCCCGCGACCTGACGGCCTCGGCCCTCGGCGGTCGCGCGAAGTCGGCCTACGAGCGGATCGCCGAGCGAGTCGCTGCGGCCCGCGACGCCAGCCTGAAGGCTCGCATCAAGGACCTCAACTGGGAACTCTTCGACCGGGCCGTCGAGACTGCGACCGAGGCGGCGATCGACGCCCTCGCGGGCGAGAAGCCGCCCACAGCCGAGCAACGGTCATCCCTGATCGCCTCGCTCTCAAAACCCTTCGCCGACCGGCTGTTCCTCTGGAAGAAGACGAAGCAGGATCTGGTCGACGAGATGGACACGGCCCTGCAGGTGCCGGGATGGGGCAATATCTTCACCCAGCCGATCATCAACCGGATCGAGATGCTGGCGACGGGCGTCCGCACGCCGGTCGGCGTGAAGGTCTTCGGCGACGACCTCGACGAGATCCAGCGTGTGAGCGGGCAAGTCGCCGACGCGCTCCGGTCCGTCCGGGGCGCGGGGGGCGTCGTCGCCGATCAGATCGTCGGCAAGGGATACGTGGAGATCGACATCGACCGCGAAAAGGCCGCACGCTACGGCGTGCAGGTGGGAGACGTGCAGGACGTGGTCGAGGTCGCCATGGGGGGCCGCCCTCTCACCACGACCGTCGAGGGCCGCCGCCGCTTTCCCGTCCGCGTCCGATACGCTCGCGACTTCCGCGCCGATGAGGAGGCTCTCAAGAACATCCTCGTCACCAGCCGAGGGGCGACCGGAGAAGCGTCGGCCGGCATGGGGATGCCCGACGGCGACGCGAAGCCCGGCGCGGCGGCGGCCCCCGTGCCGGTGCCGCTCTCGCAGGTGGCGACCGTGAAGATCGTCGAGGGCCCCTCGATGATCAAGAGCGAGAACGGCCTCCTGCGGTCGTACGTCCAGCTCACCGTCACAGGCCGCGACGAGGTCGGGTTCGTCGAGGAGGCCCGTCGCGTCGTCGCCGAGAAGGTCAAACTCCCCAAGGGGATGTACCTGGAATGGTCGGGCCAGTTCGAGAACGAGTTGAAGACCAGGCGCACGCTCCAGGTCGTCTTCCCGGCCGTGCTGGTGGTGATCGTCCTGATCCTGTACATCACCTACAAGAGCTGGATCGACGCCGCCCTGATGATGACGAGCGTCCTGGGGGCGCTCGCCGGCGGGGCGATGTTCCAGTGGCTCTTCGGCTTCAACTTCTCCGTCGCCGTCTGGGTCGGATACATCGCCTGCTTCGGGATGGCCACGGAGACGGGTATCGTCATGCTCGTCTATTTGCGCGAGGCCCTGGAAGAGCGCGGCGGGCTGGAAGCGATCACGTCCGTCGACCAGTTGAAGGAAGCGATCCTCGAAGGCGCCATCCACCGGCTGCGTCCCAAGCTGCTGACCGAAGGGACCACGATCATCTCAATCGCCCCGATGCTCTGGGCCAGCGGCGTCGGCGCCGAGGTCATCCGCCCGATGGCCGCTCCCGTCCTCGGCGGCCTCCTGATCGCCGACGAGGTCATCGACGTCTTCCTCCCCGTGCTCTACTTCACCATGAAGAAATGGCAGTGGAGACGCCTTCATGGTTTGGGGCCGCTGGATACGGCGCGGGAGGCGTGAACGTCGCCGAAACGGAGTGATGCTCTTCGTCCCCTCTCCCACCGGGAGAGGGTGGCCCGCAGGGCCGGGTGAGGGTCGTCGGACTTGTAGATATCGCGAAGGAGTGCCGATCGCCCGGCTCCGAGATACCTTCCGAAATCCGATGACCCTCACCCGCCGCTGCGCGGCTGCCCTCTCCCGGCGGGAGAGGGGACCTGGATCCAGCCGGCTTGCCACGCTTCCACGGTCTGCGAGAAGGAGTTCTGCCTACAATGAACATCGCCCTCTTCGGCGCGTCCGGCATGATCGGGCGTCGCATCCTGGACGAGGCCCTAGAGCGGGGTCACCGCGTGCGGGCGATCGTCCGCGATCCGTCGCGGTTGGAGGATCGGCCCGAGGGGCTGACGGTCGAGGTCGGCGACATCCTCGATCCGGCGAGTGTCGCCGAAGCGGCGAGCGGGTGTGGCGCGGTGGTCAGCGCCTTCGGCGTCCGGGCCGATCAGGGGCCGGGGGCCGTCGCGCGGGCGGCGCGGGCCTTGATCGCGGGGCTGAAGGACGGCGGCCCTCGGCGGCTGATCTTCGTCGGCGGATCCGGCAGCCTGGAGGTCGCGCCGGGGACGTGGGTTCTGGACGTCCCCCACTTCCCCCCCGCCTTGCGACCGATCGCCCTGGACCACGCCCACGCGCTGGAGGTCTTCCGCAAGGAGGGCCAGGCCCTCGAATGGACCTACTTCAGCCCCGCCGCCATGATCCACCCCGGCGAGCGGACCGGCCGGTTCCGCCTCGGCGGCGACCGCCTCGTCGCCGACGCCCAGGGCGACAGCCGAATCTCGGCCGAGGACTACGCCGTCGCCCTCCTCGACGAACTGGAGAACCCCCGGCACGTCCGCAAACGGTTCACGATCGGCTATTGAGCCCAATCCTCCAGTTCCGCATCGAGCAGGTCGACGAGAGAGCAGAGATGAATCGACCTCTCGTCATCGAGCGGCACGCCTTCGAGCCTCTCAAGCAGGTCGTCCCGACTCGCGACCAGTTTCTCGACATCCTGAAGAGGGATGATCCCATTAAGGATCATGACGGCCTTCGCGCGAACCTCGAAGTAGTCGTCGAAGACCAGTTCGTAGAGGAAGTCATAGTCGTCGCGGCAATCCAGATCGAGCATCGCGTAGAGGAAGCTGCCGCGATGGCCCTTCGTCCTCGGGTCCCGGATTAACTCGATAAGCCTCGGTTTGGCCGCCTGGACTTTCAGCTCTCCCAGGGCGTAAGCGAACGCGCCAAGTTTATGCAGAGCCTCGGCTCCCGCCGGGGGGAGCGTGGACAGGAGGCGCAACAGGTCCGGCACGGCCTCGACGCCCCCCATGTGGGCAAGATCGAACGCCGCCTGAACGGCGACCTTTCGGTCGTTCGAGCTCAGCCGCAGGATGGCGTGTGCTTGGTCCATGCTTTCTTCGATCGGAGTTCTCTTCCTCAGCGGGACGCTGTGGACGCCCGCGTTTCGCCGCCCACCGATGGCGATTGGGACAGGCCGAGAGCGAATGCTCCTTGCGGCGATCGGTCCGAAAGGGCGACGGGCGACGACGACCGCGATGGCCCGGCGCTGCAAGACTACGATCTCACCTGGGAGACCGCCAGCAATCTTCACGCAAACTTTACGGCCGGTTCGACGTTTGAACCCATCAGGACGTTCATACTCGGGGAGGTTTCTGTACAAGGCGGGGATGGAGACTCGAGTTGGACTACGATTTCGACGTCATCGTCGTGGGCGGAGGAGCAGGCGGCGCGACGTTCGCTTACGCCTGCGCCCAGGCCGGGAAGTCGGTCCTGGTCCTGGAGCGAGGCGGCCGTCACACGGTCGGGACGCCCCACGACGAGAAGGCCGCCCTGATCGACAAGAGGCCTTACGACGACCGCGAAGTCGAGGTCAACGGCAAGGCGAAACGGCTCTACATGGGAGGGATCCTCGGCGGCGGCTCCAGCCTCTACGGCGCGGCGCTGATTCGACCGAGCGAGGAGGACTTTTATCCCGGCCGCTACTACGGCAAGCGGATCCCCAAATCGATCTGGGACTGGCCGATCTCCTACGCCGACCTTGAGCCCCATTACACCGAGGTCGAGCGGCTGCTGGGCGTGGCGGGATGCGGCGACGACGACTTCGGGCCGCTGCAGAAGCCGGCCGCGGGCTTCCCGGGCGAGCCGCTTCCGCTGCACCCGATCAACGAGCGCCTGATCTCCGCCAACCGTCGCCGCGGGCTGCGTCCGTTCCAACTCCCGCTGGCGATCGACTCTTCACGATGCCTGCGATGCTCCCTCTGCGCGGGGCTCCCCTGCCCCACCGGAGCCCGCGGGTCGTCGGCCCAACTCCTCGACTCAGCCCAGGCGAGAGGCCTGGCGCTGACGGTCCAGACGCGGGTGGAGGTGGAGAAGCTGGCCCGCGAGCCGGGGACCGGCGCGACGGTCGTCGACGTGATCGACCGCAACACGGGGAATCGCCGGCGCTACAGGGCCCGTCGCTACGCCCTGGCCGCCGGCGCGTTCGCCTCGCCGCTGCTGCTGATGCGGTCGGGCGTCGAGCATTCCCAGCTCGGTCGCAATTACATGATGCACATCTGCGCGTTGGTCGCAGGCGTCTATCCCAAGGAGACGGACGCCGAGTCCTCGTTCGTCAAGCAGGTCGGCTTCTCGGACTTCTACTTCGGGACGAAGCGATATCGGCACAAGATGGGGTTGGTCCAATCACTGGGCGTCCCTGGCCCGTTGATGACGGCCAAGGTTTCACCGTTCCTCCCAGCACCCGTGCGGAAGTTCCTGCGGGAGCGGATCCTCCTCATGGCGGGACTCATCGAGGACCTGCCGAACCCCGCCAACCGCGTCGGCCTGGAATCGGACGGCCGGGGCTCGCTCACCCATCGCTACGCCCGCTACGATCGCGTCCGACGCAAGCGACTGGCCCCGCACATCGCGCGGATCTTGAAGCGCTCGGGCGCGATCTACTGCGTCGCACCACGGTATTCCTCTCACGAGCACGTGGCCCATCAGTGCGGGACGATGAGGTTCGGCAAGGACCCGGCCCACGCGGTCCTGGATCCGGACTGCCGGCTGTTCGCGAACCCCGACGTCTTCGCGGTCGACGGCGGATTCATGCCGACTTCGCTGGGGGTCGGTCCCGGGCTCACGATCATGGCGAACTCGTTGCGCGTGGCGTCGAAAGTGGTGGCCGAGCTGTGAAGACTTCCGAGAAACTGTCGGCGGCTGGCCTCTCACGGCGCGTCTCCATCAGACTGGAACAGTTCCGCCAGGCCCGCCGGATCCACGGCGGCCTGCGAGGCCTCGGCACGGCCGTCCTCGGGGTTAAGCTCTCGCGCCTGCCGATCCCTTCGCGACGCCTTCGCGGGCGGCTCTTCCGCGACCTGTACGCTCGGATGTATCCCCCCGGGCTCAACGCCGACGAGGCCGAGCGGCCGCTGGAAGACTACCCGTCGTTCAACGCCCTCTTCACACGAGCGCTCAAGCGCGAGCACCGGCCCATCCCCGACGACGGAGCCAGCCTCCTGAGCCCCTGCGACGGCGTCGTCCAGGACACAGGACGCGTGGAAAACGGGCGGTTGATGACGGTCAAGGGGATCGAGTACAGCGTCGAGTCGCTGCTCGGCGGCCTGGATCCCGGGCCCTATGAGGGAGGCCAGTTCGCGATCGTCTTCCTCTCGCCCATCGACTGCCACCGCGTCTTCAGCCCGACCGACGCGGTCATGGAGGAAGCGATCCACGTCCCCGGCGCCCGTCTGCTCGTCCACCCCCCGTTCCAGACGGCCGAGTATCCCGTCTACACGTTGAACGAGCGCGTGATTTTCCGACTGGCCACGAGCTCGGGGCCGTGCGCCGTCGTCATGGTGGCCGGTTGGGGCGTGGGGAACATCACGCTCCCCCTGGCGCCGGACTTCCGGACGAACGGTCGACGGATCGAGTCGCATCGCTGGCCGTCGCCGCCCGAGGTCCGCCGAGGCGACTGGATCGCCACGTTCGAGCTGGGTTCGACGGTCGTCCTGTTGGCCTCGGCGGCGCTCAAAGCGACCCCCCTGGTCTCCCCGAACGAGAAGGTCCGCTATGGTCAGCCCGTCTTCAAACTCGATCCCTGCGCCGTCGCTCGATGAGCCGACGGCAGGGCGCGTCGCAACGCTCTCCGGAACGGGCGAACCACTCCGGGCCGGCGTCATGCTCATCGTAGGCTTCGGCGATCCGCTCGCGTCCGCACTGGCCGCTTTCGTGAGGCAGAGCCCGGACCGTGAGGCGGTCGTCGTCGATGACGATTCGCGGAGCCTGGCGATCCCTCGCGATCGAGAGGACGGCGAGGCGGCGAGCCTGATCGTGGTCTTGCCCTCTCGCCTCGGAGAGCGTGAGCGTCATCACCTCGCAGCGCTTCTCGACGAGGCCCGCCGCACGTCGATCGCCTTCGTCGGGTTGGTCGGGACGTTCCGCGTTCATCTCGACGATTCGACGGCCGAGGAGATGGAGCAAGCCGCGCTGGCGATGGTCGAATCGAAGCTCGCCGGAGCCCGCATCGCCGTCTTTCGGCCGAGCCACGTGGTCGGGGTGGGCGGCGAGGCGGATCGCTGGCTGAAGCGGTTGGGCCCGCTCTTCCCGCTGGCTCCCGACGACCTGCGGACCTGCTTCGTCGAGGCCGACGAACTCCTCGCCGCGATCGAGGATGAGGCGAGCGGGTCGTCCGTCGACGAGAAATCCGAAACACCCGGCCGGCCGCTGGACCGCCGCCGCAGGGAGTACACGTTCCTGGGCGGGAACGTCGCGTGGCGTGAGATGCTCGCTCGCCATCGCGGCCATTCTCCGGTCCACAACGCGGCGACGGCCTTAGCACACGGACTGTCGTGGCTGCTGGTCGGGCGACTGCTCGCGGCCGCCTTGGCGACGGCCTCACGGTGGTCGCCGACCGCCAGGGCCTGGTCGGTCTCGACGCTCAAGCCGCGAACGATGCGGGAGTTGGTCTCGCTCTGCCATCGCGGGAACATCGACCGCGTGCGAGTCGTGGGCTACAACAACGGCGTGCACCACTTCGGCCATCGCCATCCGGGGAAGACGATCGTCTCAACCGTCCGGCTGCGACGGACTGTTCACGCGCGGCCGGGCGTGATGAAGGCGGACTCCGGCGCGACGATCCGCCGCGCGAAGGACTACCTCGGCGGTCGCGGCGAGGAGTTGTACGTCATGCCCAACTACTCGTACGTGGCTCTTGGGACGGCGTTCTTCGTGCCGATCCACGGATCGGCCGTCGATTACGCCACGGTCGCCGATACGATCCTCCGCGTCGTCCTGTACGACCCGGATCAGGACCGGATCATCGTCGCCGATCGAGACGACGCGGCCTTCCGCGAGAACGTCTATAACCCCCGGTCGCGAGCCGTCCTGCTGAGGCTCTGTCTGCGGACGCGTCCCAGGTCGAGCTACTACGTCCGGAGCGAGACCACCAAGGGCCTGGGGGGGCGAGAACTGCTCGCGGCCCTGCGCGATCGCGACGCGGCGAACGTCGAGGTCCGCCAGGCCAACGCAGCGAGCGACAAGGTGACCGTCTCCCGCTACTACACGAAGGCGACCGGCCCGTCCGCCGCCGCGTTGGAGTCCCCGCGCGACGCGCTGGGGAGGCTCTGGGATCGGCTGGAAGAGAACCCGATCACGTCCTACCTGATGCACGCCCTGAGCCGTCGCGTGGCCTGGCACACGGAGTTGTTCCTCACCCCCGCCGAGTTCGAGCGCTTCTGGACGACTCACGATCAGGTCCCCCTGCGCAAGATTCAGCTCCGATACATCTACCGCGACGGGATGCCCCACTCGCCCTTCCGCGACGAGGACTGCGTCTCGGCCGACCTCTTCCTGTTCCGGCTCGACAAGCCGAAGTTCGACGCCTACATGGCGAAGCACCTGCCGAACGTTCGGTTCAACCCCGGCAAACACAGCAACTAGGCCACGAATGCAAACGCCGCCGCCGATCGAAACCCTGAAGCAGATCCTGCGGGAACGTGAGCCCAACCTGCTGAGGCTCTACCTGAACCCGCACGTCGCCAGCACGTGCTTCTGCCTCGACCGCCTCGTCCGATCGACCTGGGCGCTGCCGTCAGGTCCGGCCGACGAGGCCTGGCAGTCGTTCCTCGCGAACGGGTTCGAGGAAGCGCTCGGCGGCGCGGTGAAGCTCGTCCGCTACAACCGCGACGAGACCGAGGCCGACGGCGTGGCGATCGTCGTCGACCCCTGTGACCGCCTGGAGGGGTTCGCCGATTGGCGACTCCCAGACGGCTCCCGCGTCGAGTTCCTCCCCGGGTTGCACGTGCTCGGCTCGTCGGATCTGGCCGAGGGCCTGCGGCGGATCGAGGACGATGCGAAGATCGAGATGCTCGTTCTCGTCGCCGGCGATGACCATCGGCTTGACGAGCACGCCGAGGAGATCCAGGCGATCGTGAAGCAGCATGCTCCGGCGGTCGTCGCGTGCGTCGATCGCGGCGGGTTGTCGAGGCTTCGCGAAGGGAAGCGCGACTGGCTCCGCGCGATCCCTCCCGACGTGGTCGTCTTCGACGACTCGTTCACGGGCAACTCTGTTCCCTTCGGCGCCTTCACGGCCCGCCAGTCGCTGTTCGCGGCCTGGAATCGGCCCGGGAAGAGCACGTTCCATTCGACGACGTTCCAGCCGAACACGATCTCCACGCGGCACTTCATGAACGTCCTGACCGCGGTCGACCCGGAGTTCGTCCGGATCCGCGCCGACGACCTGAACGCGATCAGCGTCGATCTCGCGCGTCGCGGGGAGGCGTTCCGCCGTTACTACAACCCCTCGCTCTTTCGGTTGATCCGGGCGGCCGGGTTCGCGACGGCCGACGTGAAGGCGGCCGGCGGCGACGTCATCGTCAACGGCAACCGCATCCTCGATTTCGTCGGCGGGGTCGCGTGCAGCATGAGAGGCCACAACCCGCCGGCCTATGCGGATGAGTTGACTTTTCAGGGAGGCGCGGCTGATTCGCTTCGGGCGGAACTCGAAGCGCGGCTCCTGCCGCTCACTGGGCTCGGCAACGTCCTGCCGGCGGTCAGCGGCGGCGGGGCCGTTGAGAGCGCACTGAGGACAGCGCTCGTCGCCAGGTTCCCCCGTCGGCGAATCCTGGCACTCAGGGCGGGTTTCGGCGGCAAGACGCTCTTCTCGCTGACGGGGACTGCCAACCAGTCGTACAAGGACCGCATCGGCCCTTTGTACGCCGAGGTGCATTACGTCGACCCCTTCGCCCCCGACGCCGCCGAACAGATCGATGCCCTCTTGTGCGCCGATGATTTCGCGGCCGTCATCCTCGAATTGATCCAGTCCGTGGGCGGGGTGCGAGCGATCCCCGAATCCCTGATCCGACGCCTCGACGAGGAGCGACGCCGGCGCGGCTTCCTGCTGATCGTGGACGAGGTCCAGACCGGCATGTACCGCACGGGCCCGTTCTGCCGCTCGCAGGCGCTCGGCCTGACGCCAGATCTCATGCTGCTGGGCAAAGGGACGTCCGACATGATGTTCCCCTTCTCCCTGACCCTCTACTCCGACGCCGTGGCCGAATTGCTCCGCGGCCGAGGCGAGGGGTTGATCGAGTCGATCCGCGAGCGCTACGGCTATGAGTTGGGCTATCGGACCGTGATCAACGTCTTGCGGTCGGCCGAGGAAATGGAGCTTTCCGCCCGGGTCGTCGAGGCCGAGGCGAAGTTCGAGGAGAAGCTCCGCAGCGGTCTGGGTGCCCTCAAGAACGTCCGCGACGTCCGCGTCTTCGGCCTGCTCATGGCCGTCGAACTCGACGTGGAGCGAGGCTCGCGGCGTTGGTTGCGGAAGCGGCTTGGGGCGCTGTATCTGCTTGCGATGCTTCAGCGCAAGCAAAACCCGCTGCTCGCCGGCTTCTGCCAGTACGAACCGAATACGTTGAAGATCACCCCGCCGCTGAATGTCGAGGCCGACGAGATCGACAGGGCCTGCGAGACGATCGTCGAGGTCCTGAAGCGGCCGTTCGCGCGCGTCTTGCTCGCGGGTCTCATCCAGCTTGGAAAGCCATCACCGTTCCGAAAGGGAATCCATGAGCACGGCGACCGCCCGGCCGTTGAGTTTGCTGCACGTTGATTTCGACGGCCTCTACACCCGGCACCTCGGCCGGCACTCGCAGTTCGGCATCAACGTCAATCACCTGATCGCGTTGTACATGCTCTGGTTCGGGATCTACTCGTTCCTCACGCAGGGGGCCCGACTCATCGGCGTCCCCTCGCCGTGGGTCGTGCCCGTGGGGTTGGCCGTCGCCTACCTGGTGGTCGTCAGCCTGCACTCGCCGCTCCGGGTAATCCTCGTGACGGCTGCGTTTCTGGCCCTGTTCGTCGCCAGCGTCCTGATCGTCCCGCAGGTTCCGGCCTGGGCGATCCCGCTGTTCCTGCTGCTGATCCCCGTCGGCTACAAGATCCAGTCGCGAGGCCACAGAATCTGGACGGCTGCCGCGGATATGTCCGACTTCAACCGACGCTTCCCCCCAGGCCGCGACCTGAACATCGTCCTGCTCTTCTACGAGATCCCCATCTGCCTGAACTACCTGACGTACCGCCGCGCGGACTGGAAGCGGTGAGGACGTAGACCCCTCTCTCTATTCAGATCATAACGGCCTTCCCCCCTCTCGGGGGTGTATGGACCGGGGACATGGGTAACAGGTGTTCGGGGACATGGGTGACACATTTGGGAATCATGGAGGGCCTTCCAAGAGGAGGCTCGAAGGGCCGGATGAGGGGGGATTGGTGGCGCATTGACAGCCATGCTTCGGACGTGAATCCGGAGCCGGTCGCCCCCTCATCTGACCGCTTCGCGGTCTGACTTCCCCGGCAAGGGGGGAAGACGTCGGAACGGATACGCCGCTCAGCGCTTGCGGCCCAGCACGGCGACGATGTCGTGCGAATCCTGGATTGGGAACGCCAGGCGGTTGAGGAGCCATCGCTTGGCCGCGCCGGCGCGGTGCAGACCCATGCTTTCGATCAGCGGGGTGAGCCAGCCGCCGTGGTAGGCGAACTCCATGAAGCCGTCGAAGTTCTCGAAGTTCAGCGTGGGCCGGAACGTCTCGCTGCGAAGGACCTCGAAGCCGTTGGCTTCCATGACCTCGGCGACCTCGCCGGCGTCGGCCGGATTCAGGACGGTGTCGTCCATCCGCCGCGAGCCCGCGCCGGTGTACCAGCGGAGGAACCTGGAATCACCCTTGGCCTGGAGCGCCGGGTAGGCCGCCTTCGTGCCGCCGACCAGCGACCAGCAGCCCCCCGGCAGGAGCTTGCCGGCGATCTGGGGGGCCAGCGTGCGCATCGACACGAACCCGGTGACGAAGTGCGTGCAGACGCAGTCGAACTCGCGATCCTTGAAGTACGCGTCGAGCTTGGAGGCGTCGCCGGCGACGGCATCAAGGTCCGGCAGCCTCCGCCGGGCCACCTCCAGCATGCTCTCCGCCAGGTCGATCCCGAAGGGGATGATCCGACCTTCGGACGCCTGCTGGAGCTTCTCGAGGAAGAGCCCCGTCCCCATGCCGATGTCGAGGACGTGCAGGTCTCGGTCTGTCAGCAGGCCCTCGGCCTTCATCTGGCCGATGCCGAGGTCGAGCGCCCGGCCGATGACGCCCTGGGGATCGAGGTCGTAGTGCGTCGCGACGACGTCGTTGTATGCCTGGTGGACCGCCGTGGTATTCATGGAGGCTCGTCCTGGGGATGAGAGGTGGGCGCTAGGCCCGAGGGTGCGGGGCTAAGACTGGTTTTCAGCTTGCGGACGGCATGAGGCTGGCGGAGGGCGCGACCGCTGAGGTCGTCGCCGCGGCGTCGCCTCGATCATGCGTCGGGGCTTCCGCCTCTTCTGTCGCGAAGGGCCAGTATTCCAGGCGAGCCTCGCCGTCTCGGACGGAGATGAACGGACAGGGCGGATGCTCGGTCCAGGTGCCGCTGTTGACGTACTGGACCCCGCCCACGTCCTCGGCGATCGGCAGATGGGTGTGCCCACAGGTGACGTGACGGAAGCCCTTCGACCTGGCGTAGGCCACGGCTCCGTCGCGGATCGAAACGCTGCTCCGCTGCCACTGCTTGGAGACGCGCCGGATGTACCGCGCGGCGTGGTGGGGGGCCCACCGCTGGATGTAGTAGAAGAGCCCGCAGGCGATCTCGGTCAACCAGCCGTAGTTGTTGACGAATCGGTCGAACTGGTCGCCGTGGAGCACAAGGAGGGCGAAGCGGTCGTTCCGGAAGATGTACTCGTCGAGAACCTCCACGCCGACCACGTGGCCGACGACCTCGGCCGGCCCGTCATGGTTGCCTCGGACCCAGACCAGGCGAAGATCGTCGCGGTCGGAGTTCCGCCGCAGGATCTTCAAGCAGGCGAAGTGCCGCTTGGAGAGCCGTTTGAAATTCAGGTCGTCGAAGATGTCGCCGTTGATGACCAACTCGCGAGTGTTCTCAACGGCCCATTTCAGGAAGTCCTCAAGGAGCGAGGCCTGACAGACTTCGCTCCCCAGGTGCAGATCGCTGATGATGAGGCAGTCGTATCGCATCGGGGTCGCTACTTCGGTACGAACCTCGGTTCCGGTCAGGCGACCCAAAGTATGGCCGGCCGACGCCGCGCTTCCAACGGCTGTCGGCCGAAATACATCAAACCCACGTCATCTATTCTTGATCCACCCAGACACCTCGTCGAATCCACATCCAACGCCCTGAACAAGTGGATTCCCGAGGCCGATTCTTGCGAATACGCCCCCGCCGCGCGGCGTCGAGGCGCGCGCCAGGAGGGTCTTTCGTCAGGCCAGGATCGGCTTGACGAGTTCGCCGTGGACGTCGGTCAGGCGCATGTCGCGACCGCCGAAGCGGAAGGTCAGGCGTTTGTGGTCCAGGCCCAGCAGGTGGAGCATCGTGGCGTGAAGGTCGTACATGGCGACCTTGTCGACGACGGCGTGGTAGCCGTAGTCGTCGGTCTCGCCGTGGGTCACGCCCCCCTTGACGCCGCCGCCGGCCAGCCAGACGGTGAAGCCGAACGGGTTGTGGTCGCGGCCGTCGCTCCCCTGGGCCATCGGGGTGCGGCCGAACTCGCCCCCCCAGAAGACCAGGGTGGAGTCCAACAGGCCTCTCCCCTTCAGGTCGGAGAGGAGCCCGGCGATCGGCCGGTCCACGGCGCGGGCGTTCAGCTCGTGGCCTTCCTTCAGCCGGGAGTGCTGGTCCCAGCGATCGTGGCCGACCGACGGGCAGAGCACCTCCACGAACCGAACTCCGCGCTCGACCAGCCGGCGGGCGATCAGGCACTCGCGGGCGAAGATCCGAGTCGGGCCGAATTCGTCGTCGAGCCCGTATAGTCGCCTCGTGGCGGGGGATTCGCCGTCCAGATCCATCAGACCCGGGACGGCGGACTGCATCCGGTAGGCCAGCTCGTAATTGGCGATGGCCGCTTCCAGGGCGTCGGGCTCGCCCATCCGCGAGGAGACGCCGCGGTCGAGGTCGCGGATCAGGTCGAGCTTCCGAAGCTGGCCGCCGGGCTCGGCCTCCGCCGGCCGGATGTTGGCGACGGCCTCGGCCGAGGGGCGGAAGACCGAACCCTGGAAGGCCGCGGGGAGGAACCCGTTGCTGAAGCAGTCCAGGCCGCCCGGCGGGATCAGGCCGCCGTTAAGTACGACGAAGCCGGGGAGGTCCTTCGACTCGCTCCCCAGCCCATAGGTCGTCCAGGCGCCGTGGCTGGGCCGGCCTTGCAGCCCGCTGCCGGTGTGCAGGAAGTAATTCGCCGCCGTGTGCTCCGAGAACTCCGAGGTCATCGAACGAATGATGGCCATCTCGTCGACGTGCTGCGCGACGTTGGGGAAGAGGTCGCTCACCGGAGCGCCTGATTCGCCGTAGCGACGGAACTTCCAGGGGCATTTCAGGACGGCGCCCACGTTGTTGAACTGCGTGGGAGCCGTCTTCACCTGGATCGGCCGGCCGTGCTCGCGGTCGAGCCTCGGCTTGGGGTCGAAGGTGTCCATCTGTGACGGACCGCCATCCATGTACAGGAAGATGACGCTCTTCGCCTTGGCCGGGTGATGCAACCCGCGGCCGACCGCATCCGCGCCGAACGCCTGATCGCGCAGCAACGCCGAGAGCGCCACCGCCCCGAACCCATTCGCGCAACGGGCGAGCATCCGGCGGCGGTCGATCGGCGTGGAAAAACGTCCGCAGTGCATGGCGAGGGCCCCGGGCGTGGCTGAGGCTGTTTCGGGTGTGGCTCCTCCGACGT
>NZ_JAALCR010000040.1 GCF_011065895.1 Paludisphaera rhizosphaerae
CTCGCGGGGGAAGGTGGCCCGAAGGGCCGGATGAGGGGGCGACCGGCGCTGGGTTCAGAGTAAACAATCGGACGTGCATCCGACGCCGGTCATCCCCCTCATCTGACCGCTTCGCGGTCTGTCTTCCCCCGCGAGGGGGGAAGATCGTCGAACCGCAACCCCTCCAGCTCAGGAGTTTCCCATGGCCCAGGCATCGGCCTCGATCGAATTGGCGGCGTCCCCGGACCATGTCTGGCGGCTGGTCGGCGGCTTCGGCTCGCTCCCCGAGTGGCTCCCCTA
Source organism: Paludisphaera rhizosphaerae (assembly GCF_011065895.1). Lineage (NCBI taxonomy): Bacteria > Pseudomonadati > Planctomycetota > Planctomycetia > Isosphaerales > Isosphaeraceae > Paludisphaera > Paludisphaera rhizosphaerae. The sequence continues at coordinate 280 of NZ_JAALCR010000040.1, forward strand.
CATCCCCAAGAGCGAGCTGATCGAAGGGGGCCGCGTCCGTCGGATCACCACGGAGGACGGCGGGCTCATCGTCGAGCGGCTCGAATCGTTCGACGAGGCCGATCGCAGTTACAGCTACTCCTTCGTCGAGTCGCCGTTCCCCGTCTCCAGGTATCGCGCCACGCTCCACGTCCGCCCTGCCGACGAAGGCGACGGCTCGCGCGTCGACTGGTACGGCGAGTTCACCCCCGTCGGCGTCTCCGACGAGGAAGCCTCCCGCATCTTCCTGGCCATCTACGAAGGCGGCCTCAAGGCCCTGGCGGATCAACTCGGAGGGTAGACTTTCGACCCGGCCGATCCTCCCGTCTCCTCTGATGGGCATAGGCAACCCTAACGACATTCCGGACCGCCCCGGTTGTCCCCTCTCCCCCCGGGAGAGGGCGGCCGCGCAGCGGCGGGTGAGGGTCGTCGGATTTCGGATTGGGCGTCGTGGATGGGCTAACGGTCTTCCCCCCTCGCGGGGGAAGACAGACGCCGCAGGCGTCAGATGAGGGGGACGACCGCCGTCGGATTCGCGTCCGAAGCATGACTCTCGGAGCAACGCCGATCCCCCCTCATCCGGCCCTGCGGGCCACCTCCAGGGGGGAAGGCCATTACGGTCCTCTCCCCAAGCTAATCGAGAATTCTACGAAACGATTCGTTGATTTCTACGAAGCGTTTCGTATGATGCTCGTCGGGCTCAATCAACCAGGAGGGCCGAGCGATGGAAGAGCGGGAAGGGGCGTCACGGCCGACGGACGGCGAGCTGGCGATCCTGCGCGTCATGTGGGCCCGCGGGCCGAGCACGGTGCGCGAGGTTCATGAGGCGCTCGCGGGTCGTCGCGAGACGGGGTACACGACGACGCTCAAGCTGATGCAGATCATGGCGGAGAAGGGGATCCTGCTGCGCGATTCGTCGCAGCGGACCCACGTCTACTTCCCTCGCGAATCGGCCGAGGTCGTCGAACGCGGTTTGGTCCGCGATCTGATCGACCGCGCCTTCGACGGCGCGGCGGGGCGGCTGGTGCTGCGGGCGTTGGGCTCGAAGAAGGTGACGAAGGAGGAGGCGGCGCGGATCCGCGAGTTGCTCGACGAGATCGAGGGGGGCAAGTCATGAACGCATTCGCAACGATCATCGGCGGCCCGATCGCCTTCCGGCTGGCGTGGGGCCTGGTCCATTCCCTCTGGCAGGGCGCCCTGATCGCCGCCGCCCTGGCGGCCGTGCTGCCGTTCCTGCGCGGTCGACCGGGCGCCCGATACGCCGCCGGCTGGCTGGCGCTCGTCGCCCTCGCCGCGACCGTCCCGCTGTCGGCGGCCTTCGCGCCGGATGACGCCGAGCCCGTCGCGACCGCGATCGAGCGGCCGGTCGTCGTGGTCGTTCCGAAACCTCCCCTCGTCGCTCCCCAGCCGTCGGCCGCCGTCGCCTCGCCCGTCGCGAGTCCGACGCCCGCCGAGCCTGCGCCGACGCCCCCCGTCGCGGCCTTGGCTCCGATAACGAAGCCGCCGGCGCCGATCCCCGCCGACCCCTGGCGAATGCTGCGGCCGTTCGCGCCCTGGATCGCGGGGGGATGGCTATTGGGGGCCCTGCTGCTGGCCTTCTGGCGCCTGGGCGGCTGGTTCCGGCTGCGGGGGTTGAGACGAAGTGCAACGCCCGCATCGGACGACCTGCAAGCGGTGCTGGATCGCGTCGCCCGGCGCTTGAAGGTCGGGCGGGCGGTGAAGCTGCTGGAGTCGGCCCGGGTGCGGGCGCCGGCGGTGGTGGGCTGGCTGCGGCCGGCGGTGCTGGCGCCGCTGGGGATGCTCGCCGGGATGCCCATCGAGCAGGTGGAGTTGATCCTCGCCCACGAGCTGGCCCACGTCCGCCGGGGCGACTTCCTGGCGAACCTCTTGCAGACGGCCTTTGAGACCCTGCTGTTCTACCACCCGGCCGCCTGGTGGATCTCCCGGACGATCCGGGCCGAGCGCGAGGCCTGCTGCGACGACGCCGTGGTCGCGGCCACCGGCGAGCGGCTCACGTACGGCCGGGCCCTCGCCCACCTGGCGGAACTCTGCGCCGAGCCGCTTTCCGTCCCGGCCTCCGGCGGCGACCTGCTGACCCGCGTCCGCCGGATCGTCCGCCCCGAGCCGATCCGACCGCTGCCGCAGGCCGTCGGCGGCGTGCTCGCCCTGGCCGCGACCCTCGCCGTCACCGCCCTCGTCGCCGCGCCGCAGGCCGTGAAAGAGGCGGTCGCCGCCGATCCCCCCGCCGGCGACCGTCCCAGAATCGTCTCCGTCTCCCCCGCCGACGGCGCGACCGACGTCCCCGTCGAGACCGAGATCCGCATCCGCTTCGATCGCCCCATGAGCCCGACAAAGACGATTTTGGAATGGGCGATCGGCGGTCCCGCCTGGTTCTGGCCGCAGGGATCGTGGAGGTACGACGAGGAGGCTCGTGAATTCACCCTGCCGGTCCGACTCACGCCCGGCGTGAAGCATCGATTGAACCTCAACGTGAAGCAACCCGCCGGCCGCGGCGATGACTACGAAGGTTTCCGCGCCGCGGACGGCCGGGCCGCGGAGGTCTTCCAATGGTCGTTCGCCACGGTCGCGCCCAGGCCGGTCCCCGAAGGGGCGCCCAATCCCATGATGGGCGATGTTCGGCCGAGGAACAGCCGGGGCGAGGTCGGCCTGCTGACGCTCGTGACGATCCCCTTCGATCGGCCGATGGATCCCAACTCATACGAATTCTCCCGGGAGGAGGGTTACATCGGCGGCGACGCGGGGCCTCGGATCCTCGAAGCCTCTTACGACGCGGCGAAGTTCTCGTTCTCCTTCCTCATGTCGATGCCGTCGAACTGGTACGGCGAGCTGCTGCCGCAAAAATTCCGCTCGGTCGAGGGAGCCCCGGCCAGTCGGTATCCTCTGGTCTATCGCACGCTCCACAAGCCCTTCGACGACGCGCTGAGCGAGCGTGTCGCGGAGGCGGCCCGATCTCCCAAACTGCGCGAGGTCGTCGAGCGAACCCGCGAGGCTTCGCGCAAGATCGAGTCCGCGACGATCCACGCGACCGTCACGCAAGGGATGTCTCTGGCTCCCACGAAACAATGGCTCGACCGGATTTGGACGTATGGGGCGACGTTCCGCACGGCGCCTGGCGGCAAGTTCACGGCCGAGGTCGACGAACTCATGGGCCTCCGCTATCGCGTCGGTTCCGACGGGACGACCTGCTGGGCCGACAACCCCAGGGAGCCCGCCTCGGCTCCCGCGTCGGCGATCGAAGACAAGAAGATGTCGCTGATCGATCCCTTTGACGCCCACGGCCAGGCGACCGTCGCCGACTTGATCCGCGACCGCAAACTGGAGTACGTCGGCCAGAGCGATGTCAACGGCCGCCGCTGCCATGAGATCCGGTCGTGGAATCTCGATCCGCGCTTCCCCGATATGCTGCCGCACTGGTTCATCGATGCCGAAACGTTCCTGCCGGCGCGGGTGGTCAGCTCCTGGTCGATCGCGTTCGACTTCACCTATGAGGATATCAACGCAAATGTCCCCGACGACGTCTTCCGCGTCCCCCCCGGCGTGCCGCCCCCGGCGCCGCTTCCCGAGGGTTTCACCAGCCGGTACCTATTCGCGCGGGATGGGACCGACGGTTATCTAGGGGTTGGCTGGGGCATGTTGGGGAACGCCAAGAGGGCCGGCGGCGGGATCAGCTTCGGCGCGCCGGCAGACCGGCGGTAGAATGATCCGGGGGATCACGACGGGATGTAGGGGATGACCGGCGCCGGACGCGCAAGTCGTCTCGCATCGATCGAAGCCGGGGCGAATCGGCCTTCCCCCCCCCCGCGGCATGGGTCTCTCCAGTTTTCAAGGACCTTAAGTCTTTTTCTGAATCCATGTTATGTGTGGGTGCCATGGCCACGCTTGCGTGGCCATGCGATCGGCGACGGTCGTCCAACCGTCCCACGCCAGTTCATGGCCACGCAAGCGTGGCCATGGCACCCCGCAAATCCTTTCATGGATTGGTTTTCAAAACTGGAAAGACCCATGCCGCAGGGGGGGCAGGCCGTCGGGCGCTCGTTCCGAACACACTCGCAGGCGGCCTTATGGACTTCATCAGCACGTTCGACATGTTCAAGATCGGCCTGGGGCCGTCCAGCTCGCACACGATGGGGCCGTGGGCGGCGGCGCGGCGGTTCTTGAAGGCGCTCCGGCGTGAGGGGCTGTTCGACGGCGTCGTGCGCGTGCGGGTCGACCTGTTCGGCTCGTTGGCGAAGACGGGGAAGGGGCACGGGACGGACCTTGCGGTGATCCTGGGGCTCTGCGACTGGGACCCCACCGCCTGCGATCCCTCGCAGGTCCACCCGGCCGTGGCGCGGGTCCGGGCCGAGAAGACGCTGCCCCTGGCCGGCGTGCGGTCGATCCCCTTCGAGCGCGGGGACGTCGCCTTCCACATGGACGAGACCCTGCCGTTCCATCCCAACGCCCTGACATTCACGGCGACCCTCGACGACGGAACGACCCGGTCGGAGACGTACTACTCGATCGGCGGCGGCTTCGTCGTTCAGGAGGGGGAGGACGCGGCGCGGCCGGCGGGCGTCGACGTGCCATATCCCTTCGAAACGGCCGACGACCTGCACCAGGCTTGCAAACGCTCCGGCTTGACCATCCCCAAGGTCGTCCTGCGCGATGAACTGGCGACCCGCGACGAGGCCGCGATCCGCGACGGCCTGGACCGGATCTGGACGGCCATGCGGGGCTCCGCTTTTCGCGGGGCCTTCACCGAGGGGATCCTCCCCGGCGGCCTGGAGGTCGTCCGCCGCGCCCCGCACCTGAACCGCTCGCTGCTGGGCGATCGGTTCGAGGCCGCTTCGAAGGACGCCGAGAGCTGGGTCGAGGCCGTGCGGGCCTCGGCGGGGGGCTTTGACGCGACGCTCAAGTGGGTGGCCTGCTTCGCGCTGGCGGTCAACGAGGAGAACGCGGCGTTCGGCCGGGTGGTCACCGCCCCCACCAACGGCGCGGCGGGGGTGATCCCGGCGACGCTCCTCTACCGCGTCTGCTTCCACGACGGCGGCGCCGAGGCCGTCGCCCCGTTCCTGCTGACGGCCGGGGCGATCGGCGCTGTCTTCAAGAAGCGGGCGACGATCTCCGCCGCGCTGGGGGGCTGCCAGGCGGAGATCGGCGTCTCCAGCGCCATGGCCGCGGCCGGTTTGACCCAGACCCTGGGCGGGACGACCGAGCAGGCCCTGATGGCGGCGGAGATCGCCATGGAGCACCACCTGGGCCTGACCTGCGACCCCGTCGGCGGCCTGGTGCAGGTCCCCTGCATTGAGCGGAACACCATGGGCGCCGTCAAGGCGATCACCGCCGCCCAACTCGCCCTCGAAGGCGACCCCGCCCGCGCCAAGGTCAGCCTGGACGCCGTCATCCGCTCCATGTGGGAGACCGCCCAGAACATGAGCTCCAAATACAAGGAAACGTCCGAAGGCGGCCTCGCCGTCCAGATCCCCGTCAACGTGATCGAGTGCTGAAGCGATAGAACGGCTACGGGAGAAGGATCCGGTATCCGGACGTCCCCGACGAAGTCTTCCGGGATTCCTGTCGCATTTCGGCGGCGGCGCGCCTCTCTCTAGTCGGTGACGACGTCGAGGAGGGGGGAGCCCATGCAGCCAGACGCCGAGATCGTGCGGGCCGTGCTCGACGGCGACCGGGAGGCCTTCGCCGCTTTGGTCGCGCGGCACGAGCGCGCGGCCTGGGCGACGGCCTGGCGCGTCCTTCGCGACGACCACGCCGCGGCCGACGCGGCGCAAGAGGCGTTCCTCCAGGCGTTCCATAGGCTGGCCGACCTCCGCAGGCCGGAGCGGTTCGGGGTCTGGCTGCTCCGCATCACGAAACGCGAGTCCGTCCGGCTGGGCCGGAGGCTCGCGAGCGGCTCGGGCCGGCCGCTCGATGGGGACGGCGGGGAAGCCCGTGCGAGCCCCGCGAGCGACGTCCCGGCCGACGCCGAGGAACTGCTGGCGGCCGTGGCCAGGCTCCCGGAGCACGAGCGGCTCGTCGTCGCGCTCCATTACCTTGAGGGCCGCCCGGTCGCCGAGGTCGCGGCCGTGCTCGGGCGGCCCGTCGGCACCGTCACCAAGCAGCTTTCGCGAGCGATCGAACGGTTGCGCGTCAGGACGAAAGGGGTGCTGGGATGAGGACGCCGGAAGACGTGGAAGCCCGACTGGCCCGACTCCGCGAGGCGTGGCCCGTGGGCTCGATGGTAGGCGACGTGATGGCCCGGATCGGGCCGGACGTTCCCCGGCGCACGCGGCGTCGGCGGCTGCTCGTGGGGGCCTCGCTCTCGGGGATGGCCGCCGTCGCCGTGCTGGCGTGGGTCGTCCTGATGAACATGCCGAGGGACCTCCTGGCCGCCGTCCAGCAAGGGCTGGAGCGGGCGAACTCGGCGCACGTGACGACCACCTTCTGGGACGATCGCGACGCGCCGCATCAGTCCCACATCTGGTATCGTCGCGGCGAGGGGCTCCGCGTCGAGGCGCCCGGCCAGGTGATCTTCGAGGATGGCAAGACCCAGTGGTCCTGGTCGACCGAGCCGGGCACGCGCGACCCGATCGTGCTCCGCCAGCGCAGCCAGGGCTTCTTCACGACGGGCCTGATGTCGAAGCTCGCCCTGCCGGACGTCCGCGACGACTGGGGGCGGTTCCGGGACCCCGACCTGGACCGCCGGGTCGACGGCCGGGCGTGCCTCGGCTACACCTTCGCGCTGGCGGACCTGGAGCGGATCCCGCCGGGGGCCCGGCCCGCCGACGGCCAGGAACATCGCGCCCGAATCCTGGCCGAGCCCGACGGCCGGATCGCCCTGGTCACCCTGGAACGCCGCCCCGCGGACGGCGACTGGCGTCGCGAACGCGAGATCCGCATCGAGTACGACGCGCACGTCGCCCCCGAGCAGGTCGCGGCGACGCTCCCGACCGGGGCGCGCGTGGTCGACTGCGACCAGGCCTTCGACAGCCTCTACCCGCTCGACAGGGCCGTCCACCGCGTCGAGTTGGGCGGCCTGATCCTGGCCGTGCACGACCTGCAACCGCTCCAGGACCGCGAGGGGTTCTACGTCGTCTCTTCGGTCCGCGGCGCGCCCGAGTTCCTGAAGCAATACCCGCCGCGCCGGCGTCCGCTCAACCCGGAGATCACCTACCTGGACGTCGCGACCCAGCCCATGACGAACCGGAACTGGGGCGGGAAGTACGACGTCGTCGGCCTGGGCGAGGCGAACCGCGAAGGGGTGGAGTACCGCTGGTGGGCGATCGTCCCTCGGCGCTTCTTCGAGGTGAAGGACGGCCGGCGCGTCTACCTTCCCGAGAACGACGCGTCGGCCCGGCCCGGCGAGCCCGGTCGGCTCGACGACCTGCCGGGCCGGGCCCGCGTCCCCCTGGCCGCGACATACATGGACGATCACCACCGCGACGCCCGCGGCGTGTCGGAGGAGGTGTCGAAGTGGGTCGAGATCCCGCTACCGCCGAATCGCCCCCCCACGACCTGGGAAGAGGTCGCCGCCCGGGCGCGCCGCGACCTGCAAGTGATGGGCGCCGGCCACGTCGGCTGGCTGCTCGGAGTCGCCGGCGGGAACACCCCAGGAGGTCCGAGCGGCCGCCCCCTATCCCGCTTCGCCCCCGACGCGATCTCCGACGCCGATTTCGCCGCATCCGTCCGCCGCGGCCTGGACGACGTGCGCGAGTGGGACGAGGTGCACGCCATCCGATCCATGGACGGCCGGTGAGGTCGTCGAGTTCGTCGCGGTCGGGCGGACGCCCCAGCCGCGACGGATCCCGCCGCGCAGGCCGGGGCCGGGCCCATCCCTCGCGGGCCTCGGCCTGTCGGTCGTTCTTGAAATCCGGGGAATTCACCCAATCGCAGGGACTCTCCGAAGCCCGGCGCGACATTATCTTGGTGAGAACCGAGAGTGATGCGAGGGTTCGGAATGGGCAAGGGACGTGACGGCGGGCTCAGCCACGTACGGGTGTTGTTCAACGAGGGCGCGGTTGCGGGGCTGACGGACGCGCAGTTGCTGGAACGGTTCACGACGCGAGAGGGCGAATCCGCCCAGGCGGCCTTCGCGACGATCGTCGACCGTCACGGGCCGATGGTCCTGCGCGTCTGCGGGTCGGTCCTGCGCGATCGCCACGAGGCGGAGGACGCGTTTCAGGCGACGTTCCTGGTGCTGGCGCGACGGGCCGGTTCCCTCTGGGTCCGGGGGTCGCTCGGCCCCTGGCTGCATCAGACGGCGTATCGGGCGTCCCTGAACGCCCGGGCGGCCGCGGCGCGCCGTCGCCGTCATGAGCAACGCGCGGCCGAGTTGGCGCCGTCCGCCGTCCACGAAGACGAACGCGACGATCAGGGCGAGGTGATTCACGAGGAGGTCGATCGGCTCCCCGAAGGATGCCGGTCGGCCGTGGTGCTCTGCTACTTCGAGGGGCTTTCCCCCGAGCAGGCGGCTCGGGTGCTCGAATGCCCGGTGGGGACGGTTCAAAGTCGTCTGGCGCGGGGCCGAGAACGCCTCCGATCGCGGTTGTCGCGACGGGGCCTCGGCGAGGCGGTCGGCGCCCTGATGGGGGCGTCGCCCCTACCGGCGCCGTCGGCCTTGCTGGCGGACGCGACGGTCAAGGCGGCGTCGTCGCTCTCGGGAGCGGCGGCCTCGGCGGTCGCGGTCCGCATCGCCGAAGGAGTTCTGAGAACCATGTTCCTGACCAAGATCCGAACCGCGGCCCTCGCCCTGGTCGCGACCGCCGCGCTGGCCGTCGCCGGCGCGCAGACGCTCCGCCAGGGCGCCGCCGCTCCGGCGCCTCCCGTCGACCTGAACGCCGTTCGGGCGGCGCTCGGAGCCACGCCCGACGCCCTCAACGCCGCGGCTGAATCCTCATCACCCCCCGTGGATCTCGTCTGGAAAGACCTCCCTCCGGCCGAGGCCCTGGGCGTGATCGAGAGCCTCTCGGCCCTCACGCGAGCGAACTACGAGAAGATCAAGACATGGAAGGGATCCTACTCCAGCGTCGTGCGGCAGTATCTGAGCGTCGGGTTCGTCACCGACGCCGCGGGATCGAACGGTCCCTTCAACCAACAGTTCGATTCCGTCCTCAAGTTTGCGGTCGACGTCAACAGGGACGCCCTCTACCGAGATGTCGAGACGAGCCGAATGCGGTTTCTCAAGATCGGCTCAAACGAGGAGGTGAAGGTACCCAACGTGGCGGCCGACGATCACCGGTCGGTGACGACGCCGGAGTCCTATCTCGTCTTCAGTCCCAAGACACGGGCGACATGGGGCGTGATGCAGAACGTCCCCGAGGCGAAGAACGCGCGAAAGGTCGATCGATTCCCCACGAATGCGACCGAGTCCCGGCATGACGGCCCGGGGACCGACCCTCGCGAATTCTTCAAGACCGACCCCATGAATTGGTTCTGGTCGGGCCTTGACCGCTACGCCAGGGCGATGAAGGGGGAATCGGGGGCCCGGGCGAAGAAGGTCGTCGAGGAGCAACTGAAGGTCAGCAAGGCCGACGGACCGGGCGGCGTCTGGTATCAGGAGCGGATGTGGTACGACGACGGCCGAGGCGGACCCAGGCTCAAAGCGACGACCATCTGGAGCCCCCAGGCGGGCTACAATCCGGTCGCCCGAATCATGGCGTTCGACGCGCCTGACGGAAAAGAGCAAGGCCGGAAGGAATGGCGCTGGAGGTCGATCGACGGCGTGCTCATCCCTTCGTGGGTCAAAGACACGAATCGGCGCGAACCGGGCGGCGAGGTCTCGCTGGAGCACGAATCGAAGCTGCTGGAGTGCGTGTTGAACCAACCGCTGGATGCTCACCAGTTCGACGAGTTCGGCCTGGGCGTCGCCGATGGCGACATCATCCTGAACCACAAGGAGCGTGTGGGCTACATCGTCCGGGACGGCGCGATCGTGAAGCTCGCGGGCTTCGGGGAGAGATCGATCCTGAAGCCGAACGTTCCGAGGCCCGCGCCGGCGGCCTCGAAGGCGGGGCGGATCTACACGACGGCGATCCTCCGCACGGACGACGCCGGTCGGCCGGTCTCGTCGGTCGTGGCCGTCGACCCGGACGCCGAGGCAGTGTCGGGCGTCTTCGAGAGGGCGCCCAACCGGTTCAGGCTCTCTCCCGACGGCCGGTTCATCGCCTACGTCTTGCTTGAACCGATCGACTCCAATTCCGGGCCGAACGCCTCGTCGCTCTGGATTCGCGAAGGAGGCGGCGAGCCCAGGCGGGTCGTCCGTCTCGACGGAGCTTCGAGCGGCGAGGTTCCGGTCTGGTCCCCGGACGGCAAGCGACTGATCGTGAGCAAGGGGACGCTCGACGAGGCCCGCAAAGCCTGGATCCATGAAACGATCCTGCTCCACGCCGACGGCTCGGGTCAGGAGACGCTGAAGATTCCCCGTGAGGACACCGTGCAGGACTGGTCGCCCGACGGCTCGCGGATCCTCACGGCCTCGTCGCGCAACGCGAAGATCGGCTGGCAGCTTTACGTCATGAATCTCGACGGATCGAACCCGAGACAGATCACCGAAGGCGGCAACCCCTTCTCGGCCCGGTTCTCGCCCGACGGCCGCCGCATTCTCTACACCGACGGGCCGAAGGCGGATCGCAGGGGGATCTGGGTGGTCGACCTCGACGGCTCGAACCGTCGCCGCGTCTTCGACGAGGACGGCTCGGCCTGCTGGTCGCCCGACGGCAAGCGGATCGCCGTGGCGGTTCGGGGGCGGAAGCCCGAGGAACACGCCCGGCTGGAAGTCGTCGACCTGGAGACGGGAAGCCGCCGCACCGTCTTGACGATGCCCGGCCAGGAGATCGCCGACATGCCCGACTGGCGCTGAGCCGTGTCGGGCCGGCTCACGTCTCGGGCCGCGAAGGATCGCTCAGGGGATCGAGCGGACGCTCCATCCTCGCCGGATCCAGCGGGCCATCAACTCCGCGCGGCTGCGTACGCGGAAGTGTCGGAAGACGACCTTCATGTACTGGTTGACGGTGTATCGGCTCAGCTTCATCCGGGCGGCGATCTGCTTGTCGCCGTCGCCTTCCAGCAGGCATTGCAGAACGCGGCGGGCCTGCGGGGGGAGGGCCGCCGGGGAAGGGTCGCAGACCTGGGCCAGCGGGCCGCCGACGAGCGGCGCCAGCGCGGCCTGGGTCTCGTACACGACGGCCCGCTCCCGCGCGTTGAAGTCGCGCGGACGGCCGGCGCGCATCAGGTGGATCCCCAGCGAGAAGTCGCCCGCCGCGCCGGGGATTGAGCGGTTGCACCAGAGGGCGTTTCGCGCGCCGAGCGGTCGAAAGATGTCCTGAAACTCCTTCGTGGCCTCCCAGCGTCGGTCGTCGAAAAGCTGCGTGCGGGACAGGGAGATCCCGTCTTCGACAAGGAACCAGCGGCGGCAGACCCTCTCGGTCTCGTAGGACTCGGGATTCCTCACGTAATCGGCGAACCCGGCGAAGTAGCCGGCGCGATCGGACTCGCAGCTCCACCCCCATTCGGCCTGGCTCAGGTGCTTCGGCCGCTTGCTCCTGAAGCCCTCCATCTCACCGACGAAGCCGATCGAGCCGCCCGTCAGCCCGGCCAGCACCTCGATCAAGTGCTGCTGCCAGCATGTCACGTCGTCCCCTAACTCCCGGCATTCGCCGACGAGCCGATGGATCGCGCGGTAATCGGCCAGAGTAAGACGTGACGATTTTTCCATGAAGAGAATTTGGGTTGAACTGCGATGAGGTGAAGACTCCCTCATTTTAGGGATGACGCCGATCGTAAACCATTGCGTACTCTTTGCACAAGAAGTCACTTCAGTTCAGGATAAACAATTATTTTCTCGGTCTCTGAGCCGTTCCCGACCGGTTTCTCGCATGGTCTTCCGTTCGAGCCTCCGCGACGACGCCCGCCGCGGCCGAGGCGAAATGGACGGACCGAATCACCACCTCGATCGACCAGGAGCCCTGCCATGTGGACGCGCAACCCGTCGAAGCGATCCCGGAGCCCTCGGAGGGCCTCGCGGCCCCGGTTGGAGTTTCTCGAAGCGCGGACGGTTCTATCCGCGGCGTTTGATTCGGTGCTGACCGTGGGGAACGACTCCGCCAGCGTCGGCATCCGCGACCAGACCGAGGACGCGTCCGGAAATTCTTATGTGACGGGCGTCATCGTGGGGACGATGGACTTCGACCCGGCCGTCGTCCACGCCGACGGCTCCGACGTCCTCACCCCTCGGGGCACGAACGACGCCTACGTGGCCAAGTACAACGCCGACGGATCCTTCGCCTGGGCTCGATCCCTGGGGAGCGACTACGTCCAGAAGTCGACCCTGGACCTCCCCGAGAGCGGTTACGCCGTCCGCGCCGACGCCGCCGGGAACGTCTACGTCTCGGGAGTCTTTTTCGGCAAAGCGACCTTCGGGACGATTCAGTTGACCTCCGCCGGCGACGCCGACGCATTCGTCGCCAAGCTCAGCCCGAGCGGGAGCGTCCTCTGGGCGAAGAGCTGGGGAGGCTCGGGGCAGGACGTCGGCAACGATCTGGCCGTCGACTCCTCCGGCAACGTGATCGCGGTCGGCACGACGGCCTACTCCGACCCTGTCTCCGGTTGGATCGCCAACACGTCTCAGATTCGCAAGTACAGCTCCACCGGCGCGTCGACGTGGACGGTGAGCATCGCCGGCCCGACCCACGGCGCCAACAGCGTGGCGACCGATTCCGCCGGCAATATCTACGTGGGGGGCAAGTTCAGCGGCACGGTCGACTTCAACCCCGCCCTCCTGAAGGCGAACTACGCCAGCGGCAACTACGGGTCGGGCTACATCCTGAAGCTCACCTCGGCCGGCGCTTACTCCTGGGTCTCGACCTTCCAGACCAGGACGACGTCGCAGACGTACGGATCCGCCATGACGATCTACGATATCGACGTGGACGCCGCCGGGGACGTCGCCGTCGTGGGCAACGCCCAGGGTCAGATCGACTACGACCCGAGCGCGTCCGTCGATTACGAACTGCCCGATCAGAGGCGGGTCAACGGGTTCGTCGTCAAGCTGGCGCCGAGCGGCTCCCTGGCGTGGGCCCGGAACGCGGGCGCCGACTCCGCCACGCAGGTCGCCTTCGACGCGGCCGGCGCCATGTACGTCGCGGGCAATTACTTCACGGCGGCCGGCTTCACGCCCGGCTCCGGCCTGCCCGACGTACCGAGCTCGACCACCGGCTCGACCTACCTGACCAAGTACAGCGCCGCCGGCGCCCCCGTCTGGGCCGTGACGTTCTCCGGGACCGGGGCGATTTACCCTTACGGGCTCACCGTCGACGCCTCCGGCGAGATCACCCTGGCTGGCGCCTTCCTGGGCACGGCCGACTTCGACCCCGACCCCACCTCCACCCACGAAGCGACCAACACGGCGTTCGCCGACTTCTTCATCCTCAAGCTGAAACAGGTGTGAGGGGGGTGGGGCCGACGCCTGCACAATTTCCAACTGAAGCCGCTTGTCTACGAGGACAGTCGCCTGCCGTCTCGTCGCCGGGTGCCATGCCCACGCTTGTGGTGGGCATGTGATCGACGATGGACGAGCGATCATCCGCAACCGGTCCATGGCCACGACAAGCCTGGCCGTACCACCCGATTACGAAACCTCCGCGACTTAACACCGAGGTGACATTATGAGAACAAAGAAGCGCAAGGAGAAATCGAATTTCCGCAAGCGTGATCGACGGCTTCGGCTTTCGCCCCGGATCGGCGTGCTCGAAGAAAGGGTGATGCTCGACGGTTCGCTGGATTCCACGTTCGGAGCCGGCGGCCTCGTGACGACGGCCTTGGGAGCAACTCTTTCAAGGGCCCCGCTCGTGATCGGTGGATTCTCCACCCATCTTTCGCATGGCGAGGTCGTGGTCGCCGACGCAGCCTCCTCGCCTCTGCGTGTTAGCCGCTACGACGAGAGTGGTCGACTCGACACGACCTTCGGCAATAACGGCGTCGTGACCACGCCGGTTCTCGACGATAGCTATGCCCGCTCCGTTACGGTCTCGGGGAGCTCGGTCATCGCCGCCGGAATCGCCCGGTCCGAAAGCTCCCAATCCGAGTCCGAGTACTCGCCGGTGCTCGTGGAATACGACGTGAACGGCGCGCTTGACGGCGGATTCGGTACTCGCGGCGTGCTGGTGATCGATCCGAAGGTCTTGTTCGCGACGTCCTCGACCATGTCCGTGTCCGTCACGGCGGTCGCCACGCAGTCGGACGGCAAGATTCTGCTGGCGGGCTACGGATCTGTCCCGGGGGGAAATGGTCCCGCAACCTCCTTCGTGACGCGATACACCGCCGCCGGCGTGCTTGATACGACGTTCGGCGACGCCGGCGTTTTGAAGGGCCAAATCGGCGGCCAGTCGTCGACTTTGACCGCGATGAGCATCTCGCCGCTCGATGACAAGGTGTCGCTGGCGATTGACGCCGGCCTCGGCTATACGGTGGTCCGCCTCACGCGAGACGGCAAACTCGATGACTCGTTCGGCTCCGGCGGTGTGGCGACCGTGGAATTGAAATACCCCGGCGGGTCGGGTATCGCTCAGTCGCTCGCGTTCGACTTGCAGGGCGAACTCTACGCCGCGGGAACGATTACCACGGGTGCGGTCGGAATCATCAAGCTAACGTCCGCCGGGACTCTCGACGCCAAGTTTGGAAGCGGCGGCATCCTCGTCGGCGACTTCAAGCAGGGGGGGGTGTTTGAGAACGCTTATCCCGACATCGCCGTTCAGGCCGACGGGAGGCTGCTGATCGCCAGCTATGGCATGTACGCGGGACGGGCCGATTTCGTGCTGGCCCGTTATAACCCGACCGGGTCGCTCGACGCCGCCTTCGGCTCGGGCGGCCTGGTCCACACCGATTTCTCGACGCCGGGGTCGGCTGATTATACACGGGACGACGTGGCCACCGCCGTCGTCTTGTCGCCCGACGGCAAGGAGGCCGTCGTCGCTGGACTCGAAGGGTTCTATTCCTCCACTCCGGGGCCGCGTCTCGCCCTCGCCCGCTATGTGCTCGACGACCCGACGATCGCCGTTCCACCGCCTTCGGGGACGCTGCGACTCGATTCCTCCGCCGACTCGGGAAGCTCGTCCAACGACGGCATTACGAACAAAAAAATCCTCACATTCTCCGGCGTCCACAAGACCATCCCCTCGGCCTATCTCGAACTCGTCCGCGACGACTCGACCGTCGTCGACTACGAGTCGACCAGCGAGACGTTGACGGATCCCGGACCGATTCCCGAGGGGTCCCACCGGTATTCAGTGCGTCAGTTGAGCGCCTTCTTTCGAACGAGCGCCTCGACCTCGCCCGTGAACGTCGTGGTCGACAGGACCCCGCCGGCCGTCCCGCCGGCCCCGGTTCTCGACCCGTCGAGCGACACCGGAACGCCGGGCGACGATACAACGACGAGCACCAAACCGAAGCTAACCGGCACGGCCGATCCGAATACGACGGTCACGCTCTTCGACGACGCTGGGAAGTCTCTTGCTTCAGCTCAGGTCGGCGGTTCCGGACATTATTCTTTGCAAATCTCCTCCGCCCTGAGTTTAGGGTCTCACGTCGTCCACATTCGAGCGATGGACGTCGCCGGGAACTCGAGCACCGCCAGCAAGGCGCTGTCGTTGACGATCGTCAAGGACACGGCTCCAACTCCCATCACTCCAAAGATCACGCCGACCCTGATCGTCTCGGTCCACGGCCAGGAACAGGACCTCAAGGCGTTGGGCGCTCTTGTGATGCAGGGCGCGCTGGGCGTGTTCGGCGGAATCATCCCCGGCGCGGCCCTCACCTACGATGCCGTCAATGGCATTTCGGCCACCGGAAGCGGTCGCCAACTGGACCCCTGGCAAGATGACATCGGGACGCTTGCGCAAGTCATCTTCCAGGCGAACGACGCCAATCCGTCGTTTATCGAGTCGCTCGAGGTCGACTGGGACACCTACGGGAGCGAGCACGACCCCGCGCAGGAAGTGGCCAGGCAGATCAACGCCATCGTCGCCGACACGCAATATGACGGCTCGCCCTGGGATATCCTGTTCGTCGGCTACAGCCGGGGCGGTCCGTTCGTCCATGAGATCCTCAAGGGGCTCGACCTCGTATCAAACCCCAGGATCGACTACACCGAGGCGATCCTCCTCGACCCGACCGCGTCCAAGGTCTCGGGAGACGTGTTTCCCGCTTCCATGCCTCCCGGCCTCGATCGCGAGATCGTGTACGACGACGGCTACGCCTTCCCTCTCACCCAGTTGTCCTTTCATCTCCTGGGCAAGGAATACGACGTCGTCGAACTGACGAACGACGGGAACTCGGGGAATCGCGTCGCCGGGGCGGAGTACCGTTACGAACGGGATCAGATCCAGAAATACATCCAAGAAGACCACCCTGACGTCTGGGCTCTGATCAAAAAGTACTATATAGAGTCGCATGTTGGAAGCAATGCCCTTGATTCTTATAGATCCCACCTCGGCTTCCCTTACTGGTACATGGGTCGTGATCCATACGATGATCCACCGCTGGCGACTCAGTTCAAAGCCGATCTCATCGAATTCCTCAAGGCCAAGGACCAGGGCGCGGCCTTGAACGGCGGAACGGTGACGCTGCTTGACCACACGAAGAGTAGCCCCGCCTCGACCGCGCCGAACTTCAAGAATGCCAGCCAGGAGGCCGTCCAGGAGCTCACCAAGTTCGCGAACTCGCTCATCGACGACGCCAAGCGATTCGCCGCGCAGATCGCCAAGGAAGCCGAGAAGCTCGGCAAGGACATCGCGGCCGCCGCCAAGAAGGCCGGGGACGCGCTCGTCGCCGACGCGAAAAAGCTGGGGGGCGAGGCTCTGGCGGAGGCCAAGAAGCAGGCCGCGGCTCTGGCGAGAACGGCCCAGGCGGAAATCAACAAACTGGAGGCCGACGCCAAGAAGACCGCCGACGCCCTCTACAAGGAGGGCAAGCTTTTTGACAAGTCGGCGGCCAAGGAAGTCGACAAGGCATCCAAGCAACTCGCGAGTGTACAAAAGCAATCCGCGAAGGTGGTCGCCAAGGCGCAGAAGGACGCCGACAAGGCCGTGGCGGCCGTCAAGAAGGCCGTCGGCGACAAGCTGAAGAAGGCCCAGGAAGCGGCTAAAGCCGCGGCCGCCAAGGTTGCGGCCGCGACCGCGAAAGCCGAAGCCGACGCTCGCGCAGCCGCCGCGAAACTCGCGGTCGCCGCGAACAACGCCCGGATCGCGGCCGAGCAGGAAGCGGCGAAGATCGCCGCGGCCGCGTCGAGTGCGAGAGACAGGGTGTCAAGCGGCATCAGCAACGTCCGCAAGAAGTTCCACTTCTAATACGGGTTCCAGGATTCCCGGTCCGCCGGACGTCTTTCCGTCGACGACGATTCTGGTCGGCCCCCGGGGCCGACCAGAATCGCCACGGGGCGATTATCGCCCAGCCGCGCGCCGCAACGGAGGCGGGTCCTCCGCCGACAGTCGGTCCACCCACGGAGATTCACCATGTCGCTGAGCATTCGCGGTCGTCGATTCAGCGGTAGGAACTCGCTTGCCTCGGTCGGGCGCAAGGCCCCGCGGTTCCGGCCCGTCGTCCAGGATCTGGAGGATCGCCGGCTGATGACCGTGACGATCAAGATCGACTATTCCTACGACACGTCGAACTTCTTCAATACCACGGTGAAGCGCAACATCATGCAACTCGCCGCCGACATCCTGGGGAACCGGCTCGACGACCACCTTTCGGCCATCACGCCTTCGGGGAGCAATAGCTGGACGGCTCAATTCGAGAATCCGGCGACGGGCAACACGCAGAAGATCAAAAACCTGTCCGTGCCGGCGGACACGCTCATCGTTTACGTAGGCGCGCGGGACCTCGGCACGGGAAGCACTGCCGAAGGCGGCCATGGCGCTCCGGGAGGTCTGGGAGTTACAGGAATCCCCGCATGGGTCAACCTCATCGTATCCCGTGGCCAGCCAGGGGCCCTCGCCGCCAAGCCCACTGATATAGGCTCGTGGGGTGGGGCCATCGCCTTCAACAGCGCGACCAATTGGTATTTCGACGTGAGTAGTTCGAAGCTTGGTCCCAAACAAATCGATTTCCTCTCGGCGGCGATCCACGAGCTCGGCCATGTGCTGGGGATCGGCGACGTCCCGCCGGACGGCCACCCCACATCATGGACGCGGCTCGTCTCCGGCCACTCCTTCCTCGGGGCATACTCGGCCTCCGAGTACGGATCTTCGTCCGTTCCGCTGAATCCCGGCAACGACCATTGGGCCGAGGGGACCAGGAACGGCGGTTTTGAGACGGCGATGGATCCCACGCTACACGACAGCACCCGGAGGTTGTTCACCGACCTGGATTACGCCGCGCTGAAGGACATCGGCTGGCAGGTTCACGACCAGGGGTTCCTCCTGACCGTGGCCGGCACGGGCGGGACCGGCACGAACATGCTCTCCCTGGAGGACACCGGCAACACTCTCGCCAAGCTGCCCAACACATCCACCCTGCTGAGCACCGAGCACTACACATCCGGCGTCTTCGCCGTCTACAAGGCCGGCGACTTCACGTTCCGCGCGTTGGATGACGGGACCCTGGTGAAGTTCAACGCCGCGGGCGCCTTTGTGGGCACCCAGAAATTCACCGGCAGGGTGACCGGCCTCCTCTACAGCGCCAGCGAGAACGTCATGATCCTGGGGACGAGCGACGGCTGGATGCTCAAGGTCAGCGGCACGGGGGGCACCGGCGCGAACATGTTCAACGTCACGGAGACCTCCTACGGCTTCCAACGGACCTCCACCTCCACGAACTACCTCGTCGGCAGTGAGCAGTTCCTCCACTGGGGGGTGAGCGGGATCTATGCCAATCCCAGCGGGATCTACATCGCACTCGGGTTCGGGTCGGGGGGCCTGCTCAAGATCAACGGCACGGGCGGGACCGGCACGAACATGCTGGCCCTCGCCCAGGATCAATCCGGGGGGATCGTCGGCCTTTCGGGCTACCACTATTGGGTCGGCACCCAGAGGTTCATTGGCCGGATCACCGGTTTGATCTACACCGGGGGCCAGACTGTCATCGGCCTGACCGACGGCCGGATGGTCAAGATCAACGGGACGGGCGGCACCGGCACCAACATGTTCAACATCGTCGAGTACGCCGGTGGATTCCAGCGGGCCTTCGCCACGACCGACAACTACCTCGTCGGCAGCCAGTATTTCAGCACGTCGGTCATCGGCCTGTATCAGGCCGCCGCGGTCACCTTTATCGCGCTGGCGGACGGGTCGCTGCTCCAGATCAAGGGGACGGGGGGGACTGGCACGAACATGCTGGCCCTCCAAAGCAAGAGCGGTACGATCACGGGCCTTCCCGGCTACAACTACTGGATCCGCACCCAGAAATTCAGCGGCCGGGTGACCACCCTCCTCTACATGGGGGGGGCCACGATCATCGGCCTGAGCGACGGCCGGATGCTCAAGGTCAGCGGCACGGGCGGGACCGGCACCAACATGTTCAACATCGTCGAGATCGACGGCGGCTTCCAACGGGCCTTCACCACGACCGCCAACTACCTCCTCGGTAGCCAGCGGTTCCGCGCCGGCGTCTCCGGCCTGTTTCAGGTCGGCAACAACATGCTCGTGGCCCTTGACGAGCACCTCGATCCGACACACCCGATGCCCGGATTCTGAGCGCTGTGCCCGGGTCGAGTCGCCCGGTCGAGGGCGTCAGGCGTCGCCGGCCGGGGTCGTCCCCGCCGCTCTCGGGGCTTGCTGACTGATCACGCGGCATTCGACGCTCTGGCATCGTTCGGCGGGACGCCGCCTGGGTTGGGCGGCGGCGGCTTCGTTGGCTTCGTAGAAGGTGGGGGGCTCGTAGGTCCAGCCCTGGGAGAGGCGGTCGGCCTCGCGGTGGGAGGTCCAGTGGAGGTATCGGCCGCCGAGGGTCGCGGCGAGGCGGGCCTTCCAGCCGAACGTGCGGACGAGTTCGGCGAGCAGGCGGGTGGTCTTCTCGCGCAGGGCGGGGCGGTCGCGGAAATAAAGGCGGGCGGCGGCGACCATCGCCGTGTACTGGGTCGGCAGGCCCTGAGACTCCCAGGCGACCCGGTCGCGGACGCGGGGGTCGGGGTGGGCGTGGTGGCGCCGCCAGCCGGCGAGGAGCGTCTCGGCGATCCGGATCACGCTCGGGCCGTTCTCCTCGAAGTCGCGCGTGAAGGCGCGGATCATCCAGTCGCCCTCGGTCCCCGGCGGCAGCGACGGATGGCGGTAGTTGAACACGGACTGGCCGTGGACGTCCGCTGGGTTGCACTCGTCGTCGGGGAGGATCCGGCCGGCGGCGGCCAGCTCCGCGTACAGCGGCGTGCCGGGGATCGGCGTGTAGAGCATGAACTGGTGGAAGTCCGTCCGATACCGCACGGCGTGCGCGATCACGTCGTCCATGACCTCCGGCGCGTGGTTCTCCAGGCCGATGATGCTGGAGCCCAGGATCCGGATCCCGTGGCTTTGAAGCTCGCGGACCAGCGCCAGGGGGTCGATGTGGGAGAGCTTCTTATATGAGCTTTCCTCTCCTTCGAGCCCCATCCAGAGCCATGAGACGCCGATCCGCACCAGTTCGTCCATCGTGTATTTCTTCAGCGCGTTGGCCGAGCTGAAGACGTAGAGCGACCACGGCTTGCGATGCTTCTCCATCAGCTCCAGCACGCGGAGGGCGCGGGGGCGGTGGAGCAGGAAATTCTCGTCCATGATGAAGAACGAGCGGATCTTCATGGCGTCGGAAAGCTGGTGCATCACATCGAACAGCTCGTCGCCCGTCTTGTAGAAGTCGACATATTTTCCCTTGCCGCCGAACATGGCCGACGTCGAGCAGAAATTGCAGCCGAGCGGGCATCCCACGGAGGGGATCAAGGTGGCCGCCACGTCGCCCGGCTTCCCTTCGGCGGTCACCCCCATGCAGCGGGTGCCGATGCCCGAGTTGATCAGGGGATGCCGCAGCGGCTCGTCGACCTGGTCGTCCAGGAACCGTCGGAACCACGACACGCCGTCGCCGCGGACGATGTGGTCGGCGTCGATCCGATCCGCCAGGTCGGGGACGTTGGCGATGTGCCCGCCGACGACGATCGTCGCGTTGGGGCGATGACGGCGGATCATCTCGCACATGACCCGCACCTTGCGCTGGTTGAGGATGATGCTGCTGATCCCGATCACGTCGTAATCGTTCTCGCGGATCTCCTCCTCGAACCGTTCCCAGGTGGGGAAATCGAGCACGGTGCAGGGGGCTGAGAGGTTGGCCTGGATCAGCATCAGGCCCCAACTGCGGTGGAACATCCGGAGCGAGAACGGCCCCTGCACGCGCGTGACCTGGTTGTGGTAAAGCTCCATCGGATTGAGCGCGCGGCTGCCGTACTCGTCGTCCTGGGCGTAGGGTCCGCAGACGCTGGTCAGCAGGACTCGGGCGTTGTTCCCCAGCGGATGACGGGGAGTGGTCGTGGAGGGGCGGTCGATCACGGCGGTCGTGCTCATCGGCGAGCTCCTTTGCGATCGTCCCCCACGGCGCAGCCGTGCGCCGCGCGCAGCGGGACGATCTGTTGAGACTCCACCGTCGAGAATCCGGGGCGCAACCCAACCCCAAACCAACCGGCCGCAAAGCCGGCGACACGTCACCCCGTGGAAAGACGGTGGTCGGGTCGTGAATGGCTCTCGGCGATTCAGCGGAGAATCGACGGAGCGGGAAGGCGACCCGTTTTGATACGGGACAAGGACCGGGAAGGATCTCGCCGGCTTTCGATTCTGTCGCTCAGTCGGCGGTGACGCGGCAGGCGCAGGCCTCGGCCGCGTCGCGGCGAAGCCGGGCCAGAAACAGGCATTCGTTATCCTTATGGGAAGCAGGGCCAAGGGATTCCAATCGGGCGCGGGCGGCTTCGAGGCGGCCCAGCCGGGCCTCGGCCGTGGCGGCCAGGAGTTGGAGGGCGAACGACTCGCGATCTTCCGGCGGGGCCTCGGTCGTCGCCAGGGCGAGGGCCTCGTCGTGCCGCCCCTGCGCCTCCCGTGCGCGGACCAGGAGGATCCGCGCGTCGATCGAGAGGGGGCCGGCCGGGATCGTCGCGATCATCCGCTCGGCCTCGGAGGGTTCGATGGGCCCCGAACGAGCCTTAAGGCGGAGGCGGTCGACGACCACGCCGGCGTCGGTCCGATCGCCGGCCGCTTCCTCGAAGCGGGTTTGTGCCGCGGCGAAGTCGGCCAGGGCCTCGGGGATGCGCCCCAGCGCCAGTCGCGCCTCAGCCCGGAGGAGGAGGAGGGCGACCATGGCTTGGAGATAATCGCCGTTGCGAGGCCGCAGGCCGAGCGCCAGTTCCTGCATCGCCGCGGCTTCGTCCAGCCGCGTCTCAGCTTCCGCGACGGCCTCCCGCTCCGCCCGGATGAGGGCTAGCTGTTGGAGCCACATGGCCTGCTCGTGCTGGTACTGGGGCTCGTCGGGCAGGTCGCGGACCACCGCGGCGCCCGCCTCGACCGCACGGAGGGCGACGGACTCGTCGAGCGTCCCGGCGTCGTGCCGCCATCGGGCCAGTTGTCCCCAAGCTCGGGCGGCGGTCCGGCGGTAGCTCGGCTTCGCGCCGGGCCGTCGGCAGAGATCCTCGGCGATCTCCGCGGCGCGCCGGAGGCGGCCTTCGCCCTCCGGGTTCTGTCGCCTCATCTCAACGCGTCCCAGGTTGACGCCCTGGGAGGCGACGGCCTCCTCGTAATCCAGGTTCGCCGGCTGGTCGCGCGACAGCGCGGCGATCACATCGAGCGACTCGCGGTGCAGGGCGACGGATCGGGCGGCGTCCTCGACGTAGACGACGTCGGCGAGGCAGAAGAGGGTGCGGAAGAGGTCGTAGCGGATGTCGCTCCGTTTCGGGTGGTCGTGGACCAGACTGCGGAGGAGGTCGGCCGACGATTCGTAGCAGGCGACGGCCTGCGCCCACTGGTGCTGGTTCTGGTGAAAGCGGGCGAGATGGAACTGCGCCAGCGCCGCGCGGTACTGCACGTCGACGAGCGAAGCCTCGTCGCCTCCCGACTGTCGGATCTCCTCGATCGCCTGGGCGAAGCGGGCGAAATCGTCGTAGAACTTCGGGTCGGTGAGGCCGCCGATGCGGGCCAGCCGCTCCACGGTGTCGGCGTAGACGGCCGCCAGCCGGATCAGGCCGTCGTTCTTACGGCTCAGGTCGCGGTTCCAGCGCGAGAGGCCGACGAACCCGCCGATCACCACGGCCAGGCCGGCGATCCCCGCCGCGACGACGAGCCGGCGATGCTTCAGCATCCGCCGGCCGACGCGCTCCAGCCGCGAGACCGGTCGGGCCGTGATCGGCTCGCCGGCGAGGAAGCGGCGCAGGTCCTCGCCCATGGCGAGGGCCGAGGCGTACCGTCGCGAGGGATCGCGGGCCATCGCCGTCTCGACGATCGTCGCCAGGTCGCGCGGGACGCCGGAACGGATCCGCGCGATCGGCTCCGGATCTTGCTCCAGGGCGAGCTTGCACGTCTCGAACGGGGAGGCGGCGCGGTACGGCGGTCGGCCGGTCAGCAGGAAGTAGAGGACGGCCCCCAGGCCGTAGACGTCGATCGCCGGATTCCGCCGGGCCGCGTTCCCCAGGATCTGCTCCGGCGCCATGTAGCCGGGCGTCCCCGCCATACCCCCGGCGTTGGTCAGCGAGACCGCCGCCTCCTCGTCGACCAGTTGCGCCAGGCCGAAGTCGGTGACCATCGGGACCGGGACGCGGTCGCGCGTCATCAGGATGTTCGAGGGCTTCAGGTCGCGATGCACCACGCCGGATTCGTGAGCGTACGCCACCGCGGCGACGATCGGCGCCATCAGCGCAGCGCACTCACGGGGCGACGGCTGGGTTTCCTGGGCGTATCGGGCCAGCGAGACCCCCTCGATGAAATCCATCACCAGGAACGGCCGCCCGCCGTCGACCTCGCCGCCGTCGAGCAGCCGGACGATGTTGGGGTGCTTCATCAGGGCGAGGATCTGCCGCTCTAGTTGGAACCGGCGGATGGCCGTCGGCGTCAGGCTCCGGCCCATGAGCTTGACGGCCGTGAGCTGCCGGTAGTCGTCGACCCGATGCGCTCGATAGACGACCCCCATCCCGCCCCGATTCACGACGCTTTCCACCACGTAGCGTCCGACCCGGGCGCCGGGGGAGAGGTCGTCGTGCTCCTCATCCGTCTCGGTCGGCGGCGGTGGGGGCCACCAGAGATCGCTCGCGTCCTTCTCAGCCTCGGTCGAGAGGAGATCGGGAACCGACGCCGCCCCGGCGAGGAGTGCGACCTCCTCCACCTGATCGTGATGACGCAGGAGCGACGAGACCTCGTCCGCCAACGCCGCATTGCGTCGACGCAACCTCTCAAGCGCTTCGCGCCGCCGCATTTCGTCGCGGCCCACGAACCGCCGAAACAACCTCAGAGCGACCCGCCCTCGCGCCGCGTCCAAGTCCACCCCCGACGTTTTCGGGAATTTTTCTGGAGTCCCTTCCGAATTCGTCCACTTTCTCCGCGGATGATCCTGAAGACTCGGAATCCTCAACGTTCCCGAGTCTGCAGGCAGTGTAGCACGGTGTGGAACGAGATTCGACTCTTACGGTTTCACCAAACACACATCACCGAATTCGATGGGATTCGGGAACGGCGGCGAGGTGACGCGACGCGATTTCAGGCGGCTTGCGCCTGCATTCTCCGTGTATTCGGAAATCTCAATCCCTGGGTCGCCGGAGAAATCTCGAAAATCGGAATTGTCTCGCGCCTCGTGGGGATCGTCCCTCTCAGGTGACATTCCCGCCGAAACGATCGAGGAGACCCCCGCCATGCCCGCCACCGAGGCTCAAATCCGCGCCAATCGTGAGAACGCTCAGAAGTCCACCGGGCCCAAAACCGAGGCCGGCAAGGCCAAGGCGCGGATGAACGCGTTGAAGCATGGGATGCGGTCGAAATCGCCCTTCGCGCTGCCCCAGGAGGATCCGGCGGAGTTGGAGGCTCGACTCCGGGAGTGGATTGAGGAGTGGCAGCCGGCGAACGTGATCGAGCAGACGCTCGTGGAGAGGGCGGCGAAGGCTTCGTGGGCGCTGGAGAGGGTGGAGCGGTTTGAGGCGGCCTTGATTGCGCGGCAGGTGCGCAAGGCCATGTTGCGGTCGCGGGCTCGGGTGCAGGCGAGGGTCGGCCTGCTGGGGCGGAGGCTGTTCGCGACGGGGAATCGTGGGCCGCTGGAGGGGGTGAACGACGACCCGGCGGCCTTCGTGGCGGCGCTGGAGGATTCGCCGGAGGGCGTGCGGTGGTTGCTCGAACGCTGGGGGGAGATGCGCGATCTCATCGACGGCGATCACGCCTGGACGTATACCGATCAATTCATGTTCGTCCGGCTGCTGGGTAAGCATCCGTTCGACGCGGTGGTCGACCGCGAGTTGAACGCGATCTTCCTGGCGTGGGAGGCGTTGGAAGAAGGCCGGGGCGTGGAGTTCTGGGGGCACTTGCATCTCGGGTCGTCGAGGGACGACCCGGCGCTCAGCAGGTGCCGGCGCTGGCGGGAACTGGTGGATCGGCCGGCCGACGAGGCCGAGGCGCGGGGGCTGCTGCGGGCGGTTGTGGACGCCCAGGTCGAGCGGTTGCAAGACCGGCTGGCCGAGGTGGAGGAGGTCGAGGGAGACGACGCCTTCGAGATGGCCGAGCGAGCCTCATTCCTGGCCGTCGGCGCGGGCTCGCGAGTTGTTTCGGGCGGTGCAGATTCTGACGAAGATGCGGAAAGATTCGACGCGTGAACATAAAACGTCTTCCCCCCTGGAGGGGGAAGACAGACTGCGCAGCGGTCAGATGAGGGGGATGACCGGCGTCGGAAAGACATCGGATCCGACGGCTCCCTCGAACGCGGGGCCGGTCGTCCCCCTCATCCGGCCCTGCGGGCCACCTTCCCCCTCCAGGGGGGAAGGCCGTTGTGGCTCAGACAATGAGAGTCGGAGGCTCGCGGCTTCGTCCCCTCTCCCCCCGGGAGAGGGCAGCCGCGAAGCGGCGGGTGAGGGTCGTGGGATTTCGGAGGGCGTGACGGTTCCGCAAACAATCAACCCAGGCTGTGCCTACAGGTCCGACGACCCTCACCCGGCCCTTCGGGCCACCCTCTCCCGGCGGGGGAGGGGACGAAAGGGCGCCGCCGCTTCGCAAAAGGCGACGAACGAACCCACCGTCGCCAGGATCAAAGCGTCGACTGAACATGAAGTTAAGTCGGAAATGATCAACGCGTCGTCATGCAAACGAAGCCGCTCCCGTGCGGCGGGCTGAGGTTGGGGGACGGCTCTTTGACAATTCGGCGGAATCGAGGCACTCCCTTGCGGCAGGAAGTCGGTCCGCTCATGCTTGGACCGGGTTGGATGCTCGGTCCCAGGCCGGCGGAGATTTCAAGATGCGAAGCGCTCGGATGATGCTCGTCCTGCTGTCGGCGTTGACGGTGGGAACGGCTTCGGCGGAGGAAGCCAAGCGGTACCTGATCATCCACGGCGACGACGCCGGGATGTGCCATTCGGCGAATCGGGGGACGTTCCAGGCGATGGAGGACGGGATCGTCTCGTCCTGCAGCGCGATGGTTCCCTGCCCCTGGATCAAGGAGTTCGCCGAGTACGCCAAGAAGCACCCGGAGAAGGATTACGGCGTCCACCTGACGCTCAACTCCGAGTGGGAAGTCTATCGCTGGGGACCGGTCGCCGGACGCGAACGGGTGCCGAGCCTCGTCGACGCCGACGGCTACCTCCACCGGGGCGCCGACACGGTGGCCAAGGTCGCCAAGGCCGAGGAGGTCGAGGTCGAGCTGACCGCGCAGGTGGAGCGGGCCAAGGCGCTGGGGATCCCGCTCACCCATCTGGATACGCACATGGGTTCCGTCGTCACCCGGCCGGACCTGCTGGAGGTCTACGTCCGGCTCGGCCTGAAGTACGACCTCCCCGTGCTGTTCCTGCGCGACGTCGAGGGGGCGATCGGCGAGGAATACCCCGCCTTCCGCGAGCGCGGCAAGAAGCTGCTCGCCCAACTGGACGCCAAGGGGCTGCCGGTGCTGGACAACCTCCTGCAGTTCTACGGCGGCGACAGCCACGAGGCGCGCCTGGCGACCTACATGAAGGCCCTTCGCACGCTGCCGCCGGGCGTCAGCCAGCTCATCATCCACTGCGGCGTCGAGGACGATGAACTCCGGGCCGTCACCAGCAGCGCCTCGCGACGCGACGGCGACCGCCGGATCTTCACCGACCCGGCCGTCGCCGCCGAAATCAAGAAGCTGGGCATCGAGGTCATCACCTGGAAGCAGTTCCGGGAGATCACCGCCGCCAAGCCGGCCGGACAGTGACTTTCCGACGCCTTCTCAGGAGGCCGCCGGAGGAGGCTCGGCCGGAGCGGTGGGCGTTGGGTGGTGGGCCTTGTGGCGGGCGTCGAGATCCTTCAGGCGCAGGCCCAGCATGATCCAGGTCCAGCCGCTCCAGAGCATGTCGATGCCGACGAACAGACCGATGATGAACAGGGAGCTGGTCGGCCATTCCATCCAGATCATCAGGCCCAGGGCCAGCTCCAGCAGGCCGCCGACGAACACCCAACCCCACTGGGGGAACTGATACCAGGCCGAGGCGATCGTCCGGAAGGCTCCCCCCACCAGCAGGCCGCAGGCGAGCAGCAGCGTCATCGCGGCCATGGCGTCGAGCGGCCGGTTGAGGAACAGCACCCCCATCACCGCGTACAGCACGCCCATCAGCAGGACCAGAAAGAACCCAGACCAGTCGCGAGTCCAGAAGGCCCCCACCAACTGCGCCGCGCCTCCCATGATGAGCAGCACGCCGATGGTCAGGGCGGTTGTGAGCGAGGCGATCATCGGGATCGAGATGGCCAGAGTTCCAGCGACCACCAGGACGATTCCCAGGCCGATGAGCCAGGGCCAGCGGCCTCGGATGACTTCCAGCTCGTGGCGCAACTCCCTCCGGAACCGCTTCCTCTCCTCCATGACGTCCACGTCGGTGCTCATGACTGAACCTCGTCTCTGGGGTGTCTCATGGCGCGCGGCTGAACCGCGCTTCGCCCGGAGGGAGGCGCGGTTCAAGCTCTGGACCGTCGAATTGCAACCGGCGCGCCCGACGCGCCGGGTCAACCCAGTTTACGCCGCCATCGCGGACGCCGCGAGAAGGTGACGGCCCCGACGCCCAGGACCAGCAAGGCCGAGGCCGGGGGCTCGTCGACGCTCGTCACGTCGAGGACCACCTTGGTGGAGGAGTTGAAGCCGAGCCCAGCCCATGAAACGGCGATCGCGCCGGTGTTGAAGGTCAGATTCGACAGGGTGAACCCGGTCATGTTCGTCGCCGAGTTGATCTTCACCGCCGTGATCGGGGGCGCGGCGAACGAGAGCAGGTTGCCGCTGGTGATGAACAGCCCGCCGGAGTTCAACGAGGTCGGCGACGACGACCAGGAGCCCGACGAGTTGAACTGGTAGATGATCTGATCGTTCGTGACCGTGACCGTGAACTGAGGCGAGTAAACGCTGTGCGCCGCACCTTCGGCCGTGAACATCGTGGACGACCCGTAAGTCCCCCCGAACGTGTAGTACTGCGAGACCACCGTCGACCCGATCAACCCGGCGCGGGCGGGAGCCGCCGCCGTCATGAATCCGAGAGACGAGACCGCGAGCACCTGAATGACGAACCGGGACGGCTTCATGATCGCTCCTTGAACAGGCGGGGTTAAGCAGGGTGGGCGTTGGCTCGATGCATGCCTCCAGCTAAACCCTAGGTCGCGATCACGGTAATGCGGATTGTGTGGACGGAATTTTTAAGAAAATCCTCCCTAAGGCTTCCTAATTCGGCCCCCGAGGTCCTATGAGACGGTGGATAGGCTTACTTGAGGCCGAGCCACGGATTGGCCCCGACGCTCCGTCTCCCCCGGGAGTTTGGATGCGACCAGGCCTTCGATGTGATGAGGGAGCCCGGCCGGGGCTCTCAGGGCGCGCGATAGGGCTTGCCGGCGCGGTACAGGTCGAGCCGCGAGCGGTAGTCGGCGAGGGTCGCCTCGTCGGGCTTGTCCAGGAGTTCGACGGCCTTCTCCTGCCACTTGACGGCGGCGGCGAAGTCGCCGGTTTCGGCGTGGGCGGCGGCGAGGGTGTCCAGGAAGACCGGCCACTTCCAGTCGTTCAGCTCGCAGGCTCGCAAGGCGGATTCCAGGGCTCGTTTGCCGTCGCGGACCTTGTCGTCGGGGGTCGTCGCCAGGAGCCGGGCGCGGTCGTCGTGGGCGTCGGGAGCCTGCGGGTCGAGGCGGATCGCCTCGTCGTAGTCGGCCAGGGCGCCGGCGAGGTCGCCCGCGGTCTTTCGGGCCAGGCCGCGGTTCCTGTGGGCGAGGACGTCGCTCGGGTCGATGCGGATCGCCTCGTCGTAGTCGGCCAGCGCCTGGTCGTTCTGCCGCTTGCACCATCGGGCGAAGGCCCGGCCGTGGAAGGCTGGGGCGTACCTTGGGTCGATGCGGATCGCCTCGTCGAGGTCGGCGATCGCCTTATCGTATTCGCCTTTCAGGTTCCAGATTTCGGCGCGGTTGACAAGGGTGACGGCGTCCTGGGGGGCGATTCGGATCGCCTCATCATAGTCGGCCAGAGCCTTGTCATACTCGCCCTTGACCTTCCAGACGATGCCCCTGTTGCCGAGCGCGGCGGCGTCGAGAGGGTTGAGGCGGAGGGCCTCGTCGTAGTCGGCGAGCGCCTTGTCGTGCTCGGCCTTGTTGTGCCAGGCGACGCCGCGGTCGCGGATGGCGGAGGCGTTCTTGGGGTCGCGTCGGACGGCCTCGTCGAGGTCGGCGAGGGCCCGGTCGAGGTCCCCCTTCCGGCCCCAGGCGCGGCCCCGGGCCGCATAGCTCGAGGCGTCGTTGGGGTCGAGTCGGATGGCCTCGGTGTACTCGGCGACGGCCCGGTCGTGGTCCTTCTTCTGGTCGAAGGCTTCGCCGCGGAGCTGGTGGTTGAAGGGATCCTGGGGGTCGATTCGGACGGCCTCGTCGAGGTCGGCCAGCGACTTGTCGTAGTCCTGCTTCCTGCCCCAGCAGACGGCGCGGTTCTGGTAGGCAACGGCGTCGTCTTCCTCCAGCTTGATCAGCGCGGTGTAGTCGGCGATCGCCTTATCGTATTCCCCCTTGTTCTGCCAGGCGATCCCGCGGTCGCAGAGGGCGCCGAGGTTTTGCGGATGGAGGCGGATGACCTCGGTGAAATCGGCGACGGCCCGGTCGTAGTCCTTCTTCTCGTTCCAGGCGGAGGCGCGGTTCTCGTAGGCCGTGATGTACTTGGGGTCGAGACGGATCGCCTCGTCGAAGGCGGCGATCGCCTTATCGTACTCGTGCTTGTTCGCCCAGGCCTTCCCGATCATGAGGTGGGCTTGGGCGTCGTTCGGCTGAAGGCGGACGACCTGGGTGTAATCGGCGATAGCCTTATCGTATTCCTTGCGTTCCACATGAATCCAGCCGCGGTTCTCGTGGGCGTCGGCGTTGTCGGGGTCGAGTCGAATGGCCTCGGAGTAGTCGGCGATCGCCTCGTCGTCTTCGTTCCTGCGACTCCGGATGTTGCCTCGATCGTAGTAGGCCCCGGCGTCGTTCGGGTCGAGTCGGATGGCCTCGTCGTAGTCGGCGACGGCCCCGTCGAGGTCGTCCTTCTGCTCCCGGGCGAGGCCGCGATTGTGGTAGCTGGCGGCGTCGTTCGGGTCGAGTCGGACGGCCTCGTCGAGGTCGGCGATCGCCGCGTCGTATTCGCCTTTCTCGCCCCGGACGGCGCCGCGAGCCTGGTAAGCCAGGCTGTATCGGGGGTCGAGTCGGATGGCTTCGGTGAAGTCGGCGAGGGCCTTGTCGTATTGCTTCTTGAGGCGCCAGGCGTGGCCGCGGTTGAGGATGACCCGGGCGTTGTTGGGGGCGATGCGGAGAGCCTTGTCGAAGTCGTCGAGGGCCCTGTCGTATTCCTTGTTCGTGAGCCGGCAACTGCCGCGCGCGATGAGGACCTGGACGTCGTTGGGGTCGATGCGGAGGGCCTCGGAATAGTCGGCGATCGCGGCGGCGGAGTCCCCCCTCTTGCTGCGGATCATGCCCCGGATTCGGTAGGCCTGGACGTCGTTGGGGTCGATGCGGATGGCCTCGCCAAGGTCGGCCGTCGCCTTATCGTGCTCTTGTTTGTTCGCCCAGGCCATGCCGCGCGCGGCGTAGGCGTCGACATTCCCGGGGTCGAGCCGGATGACTTCGTTGAAATCGGCGATCGCCGCGTCGTTCTCGCCTCGTTCGACCCGGATGTGACCGCGTGCCTGATGGGCGTCGAGAAAACCCGGGTCGATCCGGATCGCCTCGTCGTAGTCGGCGACGGCTTCCTCGTACTTCCGTTGAGACGCCCTGTTGACGCCTCGGCTGTAGAAGGCCCGGGCGTTCCGTGGGTCGATCCGGATCGCGGAGTTGAAGTCGGCGAGGGCCTTGTCGTACTCGTGCATTTTGCTCAGGTCAGCGCCGCGATAGATGTAAACGTCGACGTCGTTCGGGTCGAGGCGGATCGATTCGGAGTAGTCGGCGATGGCCTTGTCGTATTTCCCCTGATCGCTCTCGACCGTGCCGCGGGCCCGATAGGCCAGGGCGTACTGCGGATTGAGGTGGACGGCCGCGTCGAAGTCGGCGAAGGCCTTGTCGTCCTCGCCCTTCCGCTGCCAGGAGACTCCCCGATTGTAGAGAGCGACGGCGTTCTTGGGGGCGATCCGGACGGCCTCGTCGTAGTCGACGATCGCCCTGTCCTCGTCCTGCGATTCGCTCCTGGCGATCCCGCGGTTGATGTAGGCGCCGGCGTTCTTCGGGTCGATGCGGATCACCTCGGAGTAGTCGGCGATGGCCTTCTCGTATTCTTGTCGCGAATCCCAGATGCGGCCGCGATTACCAAGGGCGTCGGCGTCGTTCGGGTTGAGGCGGATGACCTCAGAGTAGTCGGCGACGGCCTTGTCGTACTCGCCCTTCTCACCCCAGGCGACGGCGCGGTTGAAGTAGGCGTCGGCGTCCTTCGTGCCCAGCCGGATGGCCTCGGTGAGGTCGGCGATCGCCTCGTCGTACTGCTTGAGGTCCAGGCGGAGGCTGGCTCGTTTGAGGTAGTTCTCGGGGCGGGCGGGGTCGGCCTGGATGAGGGCGGAGGCGTCCTCGACGGCCTGCTCCAGGGTCTTGATGTCCTTGAGGTCGATCCAGCCCTCGGCCGCGGCTCTCTCGGCGACGACCCGGGCGCGCGGGCCTTCGACTTTCTCGACCTTGTAGATCCGGCGGTCCTTGGGGTCGAGCTGCTCGTCGGGCTTGCCGTCGACGTGGAGCGTCGCGCCTTCCAGGGCGATCACGCGGCGGCCGATCAGAGCGGCGGCCGGGCCGGGCCCCGGCTGCTGGGCGAGGGTCGGACGAAGGCCGGCGATGAGCAGCGAAAGCGCCAGAAAGAGGCGGCGGTCGAGCATGGTCGGCGTCCTCGAAGCGGGGGTGGGGAGCCCGGGGGGCGCGGTCGAGCGGCGTCGATCCTAGCATGGAGTTGTGCGAGGGTCGATGATAAAGCCGTCAGGATGAGAGATGTGAATGCGCTGGGTGCCATGGCCACGCTGGCGTGGCCATGTGATCGGCGACGGTCGCGCTGCCGTCCCACGCCGGTCCATGGCCACGCCAGCGTGGCCATGGCACCCAGGGCCCGCTTCATTCCGGTGGTGTTGAGCGAGGAATGTCGAGATGGGGATGTGCAAAGGCCCCTCGCGGGCGGGGGCGGCCGGGGCGGTCGGGCGAGGTGTGGTTTGCGCGACGGCTTCCGGCCTCGCGCTCCTCGTCGACGTTCCTGGACGCCCCCTCCCGCGGAGGGGCTTGTGTGGCGGTCGGCCCGATTCGGGGCTGGGCTTGGGTCAGGCCAGGGCGACGGGTGTCAGCGTGACGGCGATGCTCTGGAAGTAGATCGCGGTCAGCCCTTCGTAGCCGGAATCGGTCCCGACGATCAGCCAGAGGTTGCCCTGGGCGTCGGCCTGGACGGTGGCCGTGTGGGTGTGCTCGCGGGTCAGGGAGACGTAGGGGACGCTCGTCTGGTCGCCTTCCAGCTCCTGACCGTTGGCGATGTTCCCGACCACCGAGGCGTCCCTCCCGCCGGTGGAGTTGTTCCCCTTGTCGATGTTCATGCGAAGCATGTCGCCGTCGACGACCGCTTCGGGCTCGATCGTCGACGCGCCGGCTTTCAGGACGACCGACTCGCCGGGCGCCCCGCCGATGCCGGCGGCGTTGCTGGGGGCGTTGGAGGCGAACTTGATGGTGAACTCCACGGAGTACGTCGCGCCCGCCACCACGCCGTCCGCCGCCGTCAGCTTGCGGGTCAGGAACATGAAGGCGTCGTCGGAGCGGTTGTGGGACTGGAGCAGGTAGCCCGTGCCGTCCGTATTCAGGTCGGCCGGCAGGTCGCGGATGCCGGAGTCCAGCTCGTAGGTGTCGTTGGGATTCGTGGGGATGTCGGCGAAGCCGGCGTCCCAGCCCTGGGCGCCCTGGGAGAAGTCGTACGATTCGGTCACGACCGAGGCCGTCGAGCCCCGGACGACCGAGACGCTCTTCATGACGACCTGGCCGTCCGGCGACGTGGCGCGGAGGTCGAAGGTGTTGACCCCCAGGGCCAGGTCGACGTCGAAGTGGAACGAGCCGTCCGCGCCGGCGGTGGTGGTCACGGCCGAAGTGCCCGCGCCCAGCTTGACGATCGACCCCGGCGCGGCCTTGCCGACCAGGCTGGTCTTGGAGACGTCCGCGTCGACCGTGTTGTCGCCGTTGGGGTCGTCCGCGGGGGCGACGCCGGCGGTCAGCTCGCGAGGGCGGTAGGAGGTCGAGGCCCCCAGGTTGCGGAAGGCCAGCCGCCAGTCGCGGAGCGTCGTCACGCCGTCGCCGTCGACGTCGGTCCCGGCGAGGACCGTGTCGGCCGGACCGTTCACGCCGATCGCCGATCGGATCGCCGCCAGGTCGGTGCGGTCGACCTTGAAGTCGCCGTTGACGTCGCCGGCCAGCGAGACGTTGACGTCGTAGCCGCCGGTCGTCCCGTTCTGGGCCGTCGGCTGGATCGTCAACGCGCCAGGTCCGACCGAGACGATGGTCGACGATCCCGTCCCCCCCGAGACGTCGTCGTGACTGGAGATCGTCTGCACGCCCCGAGGATTCGAGGAAGCCGTCTCGGCGGCCGCGGGGTCGAACGAGGCGTCGGTCGACTGCGTGTCGACCTTCAGCAGCACGCGATTCCCCGCGCCGGGGCGGAAGCCGAAACGGTCGACGACCAGCGTGTAAGAGTCGGCCGGCGCGAGCACCAGCCTCCCTTGATAGACGGCGAACTTCGACCCCCCCACGGTGGAGAGCAGGGTGCGATCTTCCAGCAGATCCAGGCAGGGGTTGCGGCCGATCCGACGTCGCGGATCAACATGGGAGGAGAGTCTCATGTTGTCGCTCCAATGGTGTGTCGCCGACGCCCCGAACCGCACGAGCCGGCTCGGCCGACGGCGGAAACGAAAGCGGCCGACGAAGATGATCGCGAAACCCGTTCCAACACCAGGATCGCAGTCAGCCCTCGTCGGCCACACGGGAGTCGAGATCCCATGCGAGCAGGCGACATGAATAAAGGTTCATGTTTCAGGCGGGAGCCGCCGCCGGTCTGGGCCGGTCGGTTGACGGGGGGAGAGGGCCGCCGGTAGGATCGGCGAGGGGGGGAGCCCCCGGGCGGCCGACGTCGGGTCGATTACAACTGGAAGAGATCGAAGTTCCTACCATGCATATTCTTCTGACGAATGACGACGGCGTGTTCGCGCCGGGGCTGCGGGCGCTTCGCAAGGAGCTGCTGAAGCTCGGCGAGGTGACGGTGGCGGCGCCCGCCCTGGAGCAGAGCGGGGTCGCGCACACGATCACCCTGCTCAATCCCCTGGTGGTCAAGCAGGTCGACGACGACGATGGCAAGACGCTGGGGTGGTCGATCGAGGGCTCGCCGGCCGACAGCGTCAAGCTGGCCATCTGCGAGCTCATGCGACGGCCGCCGGACCTGATCGTCTCGGGGATCAACAGCGGGGCCAACGCGGGGATCAACGTCCTCTATTCGGGGACGGTCGCCGCGGCCATCGAGGGGGCTTTCTTCAAGATCACGAGCATCGCCGTCTCGCTGGAGCTGTCCGAGCACTTCGATTTCCCCACCGCCGCCAAGCAGGCGCGCAAGGTCATCGAGAAGATCCTGGCGAACAAGCCGGCCAACGGCTCCCTGTTCAACGTGAACCTCCCCGCGCACGCTCGGGGAGAGGCCAAGGGCGTGCGGGTGGTTCCCATGGATCTGGGCCGCCACGGCGAAGGCTTTGAGCGCAGGCAGGATCCTCGCGGCCGGACCTACTACTGGATGACCTACACCCCGCCTCGCGAGATCCCCGGTCCCGAGACCGACCTCACGGCCCTGGGCGACGGCTACATCACCGTCACCCCGCTCCACTTCGACATGACCCGCCACGAACGGCTTGAGGAAGTCGGCGGCTGGGACTGGAAGGACTGATCGAGGACGACGCCCGAACCTCCCGCCACCCTGCTCAACGGCTGAATCGCCCCTGGAACGCCACGCGGAGCCGGTGCAGCCAGGGCGGGAGATTCGGGGCGCCCACCCCCAGGACCCAGGCCTTGCGGCAGAGGTCCGAGAGGTTGGGGCCGGCCCCGTACACCAGGCAGGGGTGGTGGAAGGTCGCGTCGCCGGCGCGGAGCGATGAGGTGTAGACGGTCGCCGGGTCGATGGCGGCGGAGGTCTCCATGCCGGAGTTCTCGTCGCCGCGGCGCCAGTGGTGGGGGAGCTTTGGCCCCAGATGCGAGCCGGGGACGAACCGGATGGCGCCGCCGGAGGCGTCGACGTCTTCGAGCGCCATCCAGAAGTAGCCGTAGGACTTGGGCTCGCGTTTGCCGGTCAGTCCGTAGACGGCGGCGTCCTGATGCCAGGGGGACTCGACTTCGGGAAGCCCCACCGGCATGTAGACGGCGACGTCCCAGAGGATGGGCGCCGTCTTGCCGAGGAAGGACCGTGCAGCCCCCAGCGTGGCGGGTTCCAGAATGTGGCGCAACTCGGGGTCGAGCCGGAGGATGTTGCGGATCGCCGGGATCCCCGGCCGCCCGGCGCGAGCGGATTCGGGGGCCAGGTCGTCGACGTGCCCCGGCGGCAGATCCTGAATCCGTTCATAGAGCCCGTCGATCGTCTGTCGGATCAACGTCGCGGTGGTCGTATCGACAAACCCCGCCACGAAGGCGAAGCCCTCGCGCTGGTACAGAGACTTCAAATCCCGTCCGACGGGTTCGGCAATCGGCCTCGTCCCCGCTTCGCCGGCCGGGCCGGTTTTCAATCCTGCCATGTTCGCTCCTCGTCATGACGACGGGGTTCGCCCGTATCCAAGGGCGCCTCCTATCCTGAGCCTAGTTCAGGAATGTGAGGCGGGCGTTCTCGGGCGAGGATTCGAGGCCGATCGGGTCGCGAGGCCCCGAGTTGGATATTGAACGGCCCGGGTCGCCATCCGTGACGACGGCGGGCGACGGCGACATCACCGTCGCCCCGACGAGGACGACGCCCGGGCCTTCCCGGCGCTCGTCATCGGCCGAACCGTTGCTTGAACGCCACGCGGAGCCGGTGCAGCCAGGGCGGGAGATTCGGGGCGCCCACGCCCAGGACCCAGGCCTTGCGGCAGCGGTCGGAGAGGTTGGGGCCGGCCCCGTGGAGCAGCCAGGGGTGGTGGAAGGTCGCGTCGCCGGCGCGGAGGGAGGCGGTGTAGACGGTCGCCGGATCGATGGCGGCGGAGGTCTCCATGCCGGAGTTCTCGTCGCCGCGGCGCCAGTGGTGGGGGAGCTTCGGCCCCAGGTGCGAGCCGGGGACGAACCGGATGGCGCCGCCGGAGGCGTCGACGTCTTCGAGCGCCATCCAGAAGTAGCCGTAGGACTTGGGCTCGCGTTTTCCGGTCAGTCCGTAGACGGCGGCGTCCTGGTGCCAGGGGGACTCGACCTCGGGGTGCCCGGCCGGCATGTAGACGGCGGCGTCCCAGAGGATGGGCGCCGTCTTGCCGAGGAAGGACCGTGCAGCCCCCAGCGCGGCGGGTTCCAGAATGCGACGCAACTCGGGGTCGAGCCGGAGAATGTTGCGGATCGCCGGGATTCCCGGCCGTCCGGCGCGGACGGACTCAGGGTCCAGGTTGTAGACGTGACCTGGCGGCAAGTCATGGATCTGCTCGTAAAACCCGTCGATCGTCTGCCGGATCCTCGTCGCGGTGGTCGTATCGACGAGCCCCGCCACAACGGCGAAGCCCTCGCGCTGATACAGGGCTCCCAGATCTCGCCTGGCGGGATCCGTGTTTAGTTTCGTCCGTGCTTCACCGGCCGAGCCGGTTCTCAATCCTGCCATGTTCGCTCCTCATCATGACGACCGGGGTCGCCTCTTCCCGTGGGCGCCTCCTTTCTTGAGCCTAGTTCAGGAACGCGAGACTGGTGATCCCGGGCGAGGATTCGAGGCCGATCGGGTCGCGAGTCCCCAGGGCGGACGGACAAGACGGGCACCGTCGCCATCCGTGACGGCGACGATCGAAGGTTGCTCGTGTGAAGATTCAAGGCTGAGTCGCGTCGCCGCGAAGCGCCGTCGTGAAGCGATCGAGAGACGTCGCCGTCGTGTTGCGCCAACACTCATGGAGGCGGCCTTGTACGCCGCCGGGGTCGGCGGAATGATGCGTGGGTCGGGAGGGACCTCGGAGGCGATCGACGAAGATCGGGTGGGGCGAGGCAGGTGAAGAGGCCTCTTCTCAGCCACGACAGGCCGAGCCGAGAACTTGTGTTTTTTCAAAACTCAATGAAGATGGAGGCTCTGATGAAGAAGCTCGTTTACCTGGCGGCTCTGTTTGGGATGGGCTTGGCGACGACCGCGGTTCAGGCCGATCCGATCCTCTGGATCTGCGACAACAACGGCGACATCGGCCGGGTGGACGTCGCCACCGGCAACGTGCTGAACGTCTACAGCGCGGGCGTGACGCTGACCGACATCGCGTTCGATTCCGCGGGCAACCTGTACGGGATCAGCTTCACCAACTTCTACTCGATCAATACGTCGGGCCCGAACATCGGCCATGCCAACCTGGTCGGCTCGCTCAACCCTCCCGGCCCCGGCGACGGCGGCAACGGCGGGATGAACTCCCTGGTCTTCTCCAGCACGGGCGTGGCCTACGCGATGAGCAACGCCACTAACGACCTCTACACGATCAACACGAGCACGGGCGCCGCCACGGCGCTGTCCGGGGGCGTCGGCGCCTACCGTTCGTCGGGCGACCTGGCGTTCCACAACGGCAGCCTCTACCTGACGACCACGTCGAACGACCTGATCCGGGTGAACATGGGGCCGGTCTCGGCGACGCTCGTCGGCGCCCTCGGGGTGTCGAACGCCTTCGGCCTTGCCAACGGCGACAACAACGTCCTGTACGGCGTGGCCGGCACGAACATCTACACGGTCAACACCTTGACCGGGGCGGCGACGTTCCTGAGGAGCTATGCCAACGCCCAGGGCCTTGGCTCGGCCAACGGTGCGGCCTTCTATCTGGAGGCGACGCCCGTCCCCGAGCCCAGCAGCGTGGTGATGATGCTCGCCGGCGGCCTCGGCCTGGCGGCCGTCGCCCGGCGGCGCCGCGCGGTCTGATCGATCAGACGCGTGAGACGAACCAAAACCAAGAGGAGGGGCCCCGCGCTGCTGGCGCGGGGCCCCTCCTCGTTTGACACCCGCCGCCGCGAATCGCGATCAGGGGTTCTTCAGATCAGGGTATTCCAGGATGACGAGCTTGTGCTGCTGTTCGTCGTAGCCGTACTTCTGGTAGTGCGGGAGCAGGGGCAGGGAGATGTTGTTGGGCTTGATGATGCCTTCCATGAACTCGTTGTAGTCCTTGGGGAGGCGGTCGTTCTCGGCCTGATAGAGGTTCATCGCGTGCTGGATCTTGAGGATGGACGTCTGGCCGATCATGGTGACGTAGGCGTTGCCCTGGAGGGTGATCGGGTCCTTGGCGGTGATCTTGGGCTTCTCGATCACGTTGGCCCCCTGCGCGACCTCGGGCTCGATCTTTTTGATCTCGCTGGTGCGCTCGCCGACGATGAACTTGGGCTCCGGCTTCTCGGCAGGGGCGTGGGCGACGGCGTTCTTCTTGCCGCCGGCCTTGGTGACGTGCCGGGGTTCTTCGCAGCCGGCGAGGATCGTCAAGAAGGCCGCGGCCAGGCCGAGACTCAGGATGCGCGGGGACATGGGCGGGTTCTCCGGGGTTCGTGCGGATCGGTTCGCGGGCTTCGCTTCAGGCCCCGTCGGCGGGGCGGACGGTGAACGTGAGGGACTGGCCGTCGCGCTCGACGACGACCGCCGCGGGTCGGCCGGGTTCGACGGTCGCGGCGGCGGCGTAGACGTCGTCGGGGCTGGTCGTCCAGCGCTCGTCCAGGGAGGCGAGGACGTCGCCGGCGATCAGGCCCGCCTGCGCCGCGGGGGAGTCGGGGACGACCGATTCGACGCGGACGCCCTTGCCGCCGGGCTCGGCCTTCCCCAGCCGGAGGCCCCACAGGCCGGCCGGCGCCAGGACGCGGCGCTTCGCCACCTTCGGCCCGGCGATCTTGTCGGGGAGGTCCTTCATGAGGTCGCGGACCTCGAACTCCACCGGGGCGAAGGTCATCTCATCCTTCTGGTAGTCGATCGTCGTCCGATAGCGGGCGAAGAACGTGAAGCCGATGATGCCGTCGATCGGCTCGCCCAGGACGTCGCTGAGCACCCCGAGCGCGGGGTGGTCGAAGACGACGACCGGGAGCTTCTCCGCCGTCAGCGAGCCGACCTGAAGCTTGTCGACGACGGCCTCGCCGCGCATCGAGAACAAAAACGACTTCGGCGCCTTGGCGTCGACCGCGCCGGAGCCCTCGGCGGCCTTGTTGCTCAGGAGCGTGATCGGCGCGCCAAGGTCGAAGATCAGCCGATAGGGCCCCTTGCCGTTGAGCATGGCCCGGAGGACCATGTGGTTCGACGGCAGCATCGTAAACCGCGCCCGGGCCGGCTCGACGTCCTTCGGCGCCTGGGCGGTCGCCGGCCCCAGCCAGAACGCCGCCCCCGCCAACCCAGCGACGGCCAGGACGAGCAGCGGGCGCAACCGAGAACTGAGAACCGAGAACTGAGAACTGTTGAACATATTACAGCCCCTCCCCGGCCTTGAGCTTGAACGATTTCTCGTCGCCGCCGCGTTTGACGGTCAGCTCGACGTCTCGGTTGCGGCGGAGGCTCGCCAGGGCTTCGCGCGCTCCCTTGACGCCATCGACGGGCTTGCCGTCGATCCTCAGCACGACGTCGCCGGCGAGGATCCCGGCGGCGCCGGCCGGTGAGTCGGGCAGGACGCGTCGGATCGCGACGGCCTTGGAGGCGTCTTCGGACCACTCCACGCCGAGGAACCCGCGCGGCTCCAGCTTCTCCTCGGGCTGCTTGCCGATGAACAGGGCCAGGCCCTTGGCCAGGGGCCCGAGCGCGCCCATGACCTGCATTTCCAGCGGCGGGTTCTTGCGGGCGTCGTCGTCGGGGACGGGCGGGTCGGCGGGAACGAAGTCCAGGCGGGTCCAGGTCATGCGGTCCTGGGTCAGGTCGATCTCCAGCTTGAACCGGGCGAGGATCGTGAACCCGAGGATCCCGTCGATCGAAGCCCCCGGCAGCCCCAGCGCGTTCATGCCGACGAGCTGGAACGGGTCTTCCACGCGGCCCTTGACGTGCTCCAGCTTCGCGCCCCCTTCGATCTCCAGGCTCTCGATGGGCGTCCAGAAGCCTTTCTCGGGGGCCTTCAGGCCGATCTTCGCGGCCGTCTCGGTCGCGACGTAGAGCGCGGGGGCGCCGCTGTCGACGAGGAAGTTGAACGGCCCCTTGCCGTTGATCCGGACGCGGACGAGAAAGTGGTTCGTATCGGTGAGTCGATAGGGAACGCGGAACGCCCGGCCGATCTGCGGGTCCTTCCCCGCGCCGACCTTCTCCTGAGCCTGCGTCGCGATCCCGGCCGCGATCGCGACCAGGCCGAACGCCGCGGCGACGCCGACGAGCTTGTGGATCATTGAGTCGTCCGTTCCCGAGCGAGATGCGATACATGCCGACGACCGAGAGGATTCCCAGACACTTTCAGCTTAGACGTCCACCCTCGCCGTGGGAAGGGGAAGCATGCAGGCTCGGACGCCGGTAAACTCGAGCGGCCTCTCCGCGTCCGAAGTCCCCTCTCCCCCCGGGAGAGGGTGGCCCGAAGGGCCGGGTGAGGGTCGTCGGAGCGCAGAGGGCACATTGGATCGATCCGGAACCTAACGGCTTTCCTCCCTCGCGGGGGAAGGTGGCCGCTCAGGAGTTGTCAGTTGCCGGTTTCTAGAGAGGATCGTGAGTCTTTACGCCTGAGAACTGAGAACCGGAAACTGAGAACTCCTTGGCGGTCGTCCCCCTCATCGGATCGCTTCGCGATCTGTCTTCCCCCGCGAGGGGGGAAGACCGTGCTTCGCCATCGCTCTGCCCGAAGCGCGACGACCCTCATCCGCCGCTGCGCGGCACCTTCTCCCGGGGGGAGAAGGGACTTTGAACGCGGCCGAGGACCGTGTCGACCAAGTCTCCTTCGTACCCAGGTCATCCCATGCCCACCCCTCGAATCCTGGCGTCCTCGTTCGCGCTCCTCGTCGTGCTCGCCGCCGCCGCGCCGAGGCTCCCGCGCGAGAACCTCCTCGTCTACCGCGCGGCCGATGGTTCGCCCGCGCCTGTCCGCTCGGTGGACGACTGGCTGAAACGGCGCGGGGAGATCGTCCGGGGCGTCGAGTCGATCATGGGGAGGCTGCCGGGGCCGGAGAAGCGCTCGGCGCTGGACGTCACAGTGCTGGAGGAGGTCGACTGCGGGAGCTACGTCCGGCGCAAGATCACCTACACGTCGGAGCCCGGCTCGCAGGTCCCGGCCTATCTGCTGGTTCCGAAGAAGCTGCTCGGAGGGCAGGGGGGGAAGGCGCCGGCGATCCTCTGCCTGCACGGGACGGACAACGTCACCGGCGCGGGGACCGTGGTGGGGGTCGGCGGCAAGCCTAACCGCCAGTACGCCAGCGAGCTGGCCGAGCGCGGCTATGTGACGCTCGCCCCCAACTACCCGCTGCTGGCCGAATATCAGCCCGACGTGGCGAAGCTCGGCTGGCAGAGCGGCACGTTGAAGGCCGTGTGGGACAACATCCGCGGAATCGACCTGCTGACCTCGCTGCCGTACGTCCGGGCCGAGGCCATCGGCGCGATCGGCCATTCCCTCGGCGGCCACAACGCGGTCTACACGGCGTTCTTCGACGATCGGGTCAAGGCGATCGTCACCAGTTGCGGGCTCGACTCATTCCTCGACTACAAGGGGGCCGACCCCGCGAACTGGTACCCTGAGAAGGGCTGGTGCCAGACCCGCTACATGCGGAAGCTCGCCGACTACCGCGGCCGGCTGGAGGAGATCCCCTTCGACTTCTACGAACTGGTGGCCGCCCTCGCGCCGAGGACGACCCTGATCGTCGCCCCACTGCACGACGCCAACTTCCAGCACGACAGCGTCGACCGCATCGTCGCCGCCTCCCGCCCGGTCTTCGCCCTCTACAACGCCGCCGACCGCCTGAAGGTCGAACACCCCGACTGTCCCCACGACTTCCCCGAAGCCATGCGACAGGAAGCCTACGCCCTCTTCGACCACGAGTTCGGCCGTCCGGCCACGCCGTGAAAGTGGGACGACCGCACGTCGAGCGCGTCCGAAAACGGTCTTCCCCCGCGAGGGGGGAAGGCCGTGAGCGTCCGGATCCAGGGTGTTGCGCGTTCGGTACGATCTCCGAACCCCCACGATCTCGGGCGGTCGCATTGGATCAAATTAACAAATATCGTCGCGTGTTCCGTCTGAACTTCAGTCGATTTCGACAATCCGATTTTTCCGGTTTTTCGCGTCGCCCGGATTGCTCTGTCGACGATGGATAAACGGAAATCCGTTCCGCGCCAGGCGACGACGTGGCAGGAGCCCGTGTCGTCCACCCAGGACTTCGACGAAAGGATTCACGAGATGTCCCACATGCACGACCAGTCCGCGACCTCCCGCGCGGATCGCCCGGCGCGACGGCTCCGTCGGTCGACCTCTCCCGTTCTGACGACCCTGGAAGACCGTCGGCTGATGACGGCCGGGGTCGCGACGACGACCGCGGCAACGACGGCGGCGGCGATCGACCCGACCGCGACGACGTCCGCCGCGCCGTTGGTCGCCCCGGCGCGGATGTCGACGATGATCGCCCCCGCCGGCGACTCGTCCTCGTTCTACGACCCGACGCAGACCGACGACTGGATCTACTCCGGCTCCGACGCCCAGTTCGGCCCGACCGGAAACATCGTCCTGTACGGCGGCGGCAGCGCCTGGCCGACGACCTGGTCCGGCCCGTCCGCGACCGACGTCTCGCCCGAACAGGCGAAGCTCGACGCGGCGTTCGCCAAGCAGTCGGCCGACATGCAGGCGATCCAGGACAAGTCCCAGGTCACGCCCGCGCTGCTGGCCTCGCTCCGCGCGGCCCGCTCGACCGTCGCCGACCAGGCCGGCGCTCCGGACGCGACCCTGCTGAAGACGTTCCAGGCCGACGCCCAGACGGTGCAGACCTCCGGGACGTTCACCGACGCCCAGAAGCAGCAGCTTCAGAGCGAGTACACCGCCGTCCTGAAGAGCGCAGGCGTTTCCGACGCCGCGATCACCGCCCTGTTCGCCGCCCAGGACGCCGTGAAGACGGCCGGCGGCGTCACGGCGGCGGACGTCGCGACCCTCGCCGCCGACCAGCAGGCCGTCCAGACGCTCATGGACGCCATGCCAAAGGACGCCGTTACCTACTCCGCCGCATCCGACGCCTTCCGGTCCAACGCCGCCGGCTCGCCGATGACGACGATGATGATGACGCCCCCCGGCGCGGCGGCCATGAGCACGACCGCAACCGCAGCCACAACCGCCCCGGGCGGGACCGGCGCCGTGGCCACGACCGCCGTTCCTTCGACCGCGGTCACCACGGACGTCTCCCTCGCCTCGACGACCACGGTTGCCCCCACAACCACGGCCACGACCACCTCGGCCAATATCGATCCCGCCCAGCTCGCCGCCGCCAGGGCCGCGGCCGTCGGCGCGATCCC
The DNA here is from genome assembly GCF_011065895.1 of Paludisphaera rhizosphaerae. Lineage (NCBI taxonomy): Bacteria > Pseudomonadati > Planctomycetota > Planctomycetia > Isosphaerales > Isosphaeraceae > Paludisphaera > Paludisphaera rhizosphaerae. Next base: position 44,476 of record NZ_JAALCR010000040.1, read on the forward strand.
GGTGGGCGTGCGCGTGCAGAGGGCGGGGAACAGCTACCTCTCGACGACGACCACGGTCGGTCTGCCGAACTACCACTCGACGTCGTCCGTCACCCCGCTCGCCGGCGCCGTCAAGCGGCTCTCGGCCCGGGCGCTGAACAACGCCCAGAGCACGACGACCTCCTCCGGCGCCCGCCGCGGGATCGGCGTCCGCACTCTCAACTCGGGCACGGCCACGGCCACAGCCGTCCCGGCCATCCGCCAGCGCCTCGCCTTCGCCGGTTCCATGCGGCAGGCGCGGACCTCCTAATTCAGCGCACGCGGCTCACGTGAACCGCCCAACTCGCACGATCCGAAGCCGGCGAACCGCCCGGCCTCGGATCGTGCCATTTCGAAGACCGACCGCACAGCGGTCAATCTCGGGCAGACGACGGATTTCAGATCGAGTGTTGCGAAGGGGCGCAAACGGTCTTCCCCCCTGGAGGGGGAAGACAGACCGCGCAGCGGTCAGATGAGGGGGACGACCGGCATCGGACAATAGATCCGATGACCGCTCCAGCTCCAGCGCCGATCCCCCCTCATCCGGCCCTGCGGGC
>NZ_JAALCR010000041.1 GCF_011065895.1 Paludisphaera rhizosphaerae
TTTACCGCTCCCAGCGACTCCAGAGAGCAGCCGAACGCCCGGACCCGACGTCAGCCATCGGACGACCTCTTTCTGCTCAGGGTCGAGCGTCCTGGGCGTTTCTCGAAGGGCTCTCTCGACTCGCTCGGAGGAAACCGAGCTGTCGGGGCCTTGGACGATTCGCTCGACGTCCTGGAGCATCGCCTCCTCGAGCCGCAGGATTTCCGGCGTCGTGTACCGCATCTCCGTCCGGTCGATGTACCGCGTCCCGCCCTTGGCGTCGGTCACGAGCGTCCCGATGGCGACGAGCTCGTCGCTCCCGAGCTTCTCCTTGACGAGGCCGAGGGCCTCGTCGGCGGCGATGAGGCCCACCGCACGCTCGACGACCGCCTTCGTGAGCTCGGCCTCGTTCCAGTGCGAGAGCTGCTCGGAGAGGGTCTTGACGGCGTCCTGGAAAATCACCTCCTTGCGTTCGGCGACCTGCTCGGGCGTCAGCCGCTCGACCGGTACTCGCAGGTCGTAGAACGCCTCGAGGTCGAAGCCGAACTCACGCCCGACAGCCTGCCACTCCCTGAGGAGCTCGGCCCGCGGCACCTCGGTGTCCTTGGTCCTCCGGGTCTCCAACGCGATGAGGGCCGCGTATTTGGCCGATGCGGCGTCGAGGCTGCCGGCTCGAAGGGTGATGAGCTCGTCCATCTCCGCCTTGCGTTTGCTGAACTCCTCGATGAGCGGCTGAGGGACGCCTTTGATTTCAAACCCGATGCTCGAACCGATTCGCCGCTGCACGACCTCGAAGCCGAGCTCCTGAATCAAGGGGGCGAACACGGCCCGGTAGACGGCACCGCCCGCCATCTTCCAGTGGTAGAGGTGCGTCGAGTCGATGGCGGTGGTCCTCCCGTCCTCGTGCACGGTGAGGTTCACGCACAGGGCGTGCGTATGGAGTTGCGGGTCTTTGGCTCGGCTCGTGCCGTGTTCGAACAAGCAGAAGAGAAGGGGGGCCTTGACGAGCGTCTCGCCGTCCTTGCCGACGCGAGCAAACCCGGCCCTCTGCTCGATGAAGTCCAGGGCCGCTTTGACGGCCTGCTCGTGCTTGATTTCGATGGCCTTCCTCAACGCCGGGTCGGCCATCGCCCAGAGCACGGAGACCGATTTAGGGGCCGAGAACGTCAGGTCGTGGCCGGGGTTCCGGGTGTCCTTCCCGGCGTTCCTGACGAGGGATTTGTTCGTCTCGTGATGGAACCCGGCACACAGGCGTTCGACGTGCTCACGCTGGGCTAGGCCGGAAAGGCCGAGCTCCTTGGCCGCGGTGCCGTACCACGTCGGAGGCGGCTCGCCGCCCGCGGCGTAGTAGTTGATGTTTGCGAGGTCCAGGTAGTAGCCGGGTCCCTGGGCCAGAGGTGCGGCGGACAGCACGTGAGGGCCCCCAAGATTCAAACAAGGTTGAACAATCTGGTATAACCGGACCTCATGGGACGCGAAAGGCCACAAACTGTCGATTATAGACGAACGCCGGATAAGCTCGCTTGCATCATAGTAGATTAGTACTATGGTATTTTGATATGACAAAATCGTGGAAAGACGACTGACCCCGGAACAGGCCGCACATCTGAGCACGACCGTGCGGAGCATCATGGGCTACCTTCGCCGATTCGAAGAGCGGCTCAGATACAAGCAGCACGACACGAGCAGTCGGCTGTACGAGCTTGTCGTGGACGCCCACAAGGCGGTTTACTCGCTGAGCGTGGAGCTCTACTGCCAGATTCACCGACGGGACGCGAGGAAGCCGCGGAAGGACGAATGAACAGACCGGACGACCTAGTCTCAGCATCCGAAATCGCTTCATGGGCCTGGTGCCCCGAGTCGTGGCGACTCGGGAAGCTCGGGGCCGAGCCCTCGAATCGGGCCGAGATGGTCCGCGGCGAGACGCTCCACGCGGATAAGGCCGACGTCGAGCAGAGCTCACGCTCCGCCCTGGCGTTCGGACGGCTCCTCCTCTTCTGGGCGGTGCTGCTCGCCGCCGCGGCGTTCGGCCTGGCGGTGCTCCAGTGACTGAGAAGCTCTTCCTCGTCGCCGCCCTCCTCGGGCTCCTGGGCCTCGTCGTGGTCGTCATCGCGTGGGCGAGGCGACGCGTCCAGGGCTTCGGGTCCGGCCGAACCGTCGCTCTCGACGACGTGACGCTCTACTCGAAGCGTTACGGCCTGGTGGGGCGTCCCGACCGAATCGTGAAGGAAGGGGACGACGTCGTCCCAGAAGAGTGGAAGTCGTCGAGGCAGGTGAGCCACGGGCATCGGCTCCAGCTCGCGACCTATTTCATCCTCATCGAGGAGAACTACGGCCGCAGGCCGCCCTACGGCTTCGTGGTGCTCGGCGACGGCTCGCGTGTGCGTGTCGAGAACACGGAAGAGCTTTGCTCGGAGGTGGTCGAGATAGCGGAGCGGATTCGCGAGCACCGGGCCAGGATGGCTGAAGAGATTCCGGTGCAGCAGCCGGCGTGGAAGTGTGAGCGGTGCGGGCAGCGGGAGAACTGCGGGCAGGCGTCGGGGTAACGGGAAACTCCAAACAAAAACCCCCAGCGGATGCCGGGGGTCCTTCAAGGAGTCGTCAAGAGCATCGATAGTATGCCCTTAATGGCAGCAATGAGGTCGGTTGACGGGAGGGCCGCACAGCGGCGGGAGCGGATGATTCAGGTCGTACGTGCATCCGCTGGTCTGCTCCCCGAACCAAACACCACACCGCCGGCATCGATGGCACCAGCTACCCTTGGAAGGCGTGTAACTCATGTGAAGCTCCCGTTGGTTCGATTCGCCTTGGAAGAACTGGGCGAGCCACGGACATGTCCGTGGCTCGCCCAAGGGGCCATCGGGGTCACTTCGCGTTCGAGTTGGCCTGGCTCACGTGCTGGCCGTTCTGCGAGCCACCCACGATGAACCCGTTGGCGGTCACGTAGTTAGAGGCACCGCCGAATCCGTTTGCGTTTTGAACATGGCCGTAGGTCATCGAAAGCTCCAGTTGGGAGGGACTTGAAAACCCCCCGGCACAGCGGTCTCCCAAACCACTGGCCGGCAATCGGTAAGGAAAGCCTCACCGATGCCCTATAGTATTGGAAGCGGCTTCCAATTTCAAGACTCAAATGGGAAGCCGCTTCCAATATTCGGGTTGTGTCCCTAACCGATTTGTTGGTTGGCAGTTATGTCTGTCAGAAACTCTTTGACGTCTTTCTTGGATATCACTTGGAAACGAGGCCAAGATGGAAGTGAAGCGATATACACAGCCGCTTTGTCAGCGGTTCGCAGTTTGAAGCTACTCACGCCTTCATGCTCACAACGTATGGTGCATGGCTGATTGGAGTAGTGTCTTCCTTTTCGTCCTTCGCCGGTGAACAGAAGGACGGCCTCGGCTTCCTCGACTAGACTAGTGATTTGAACGGCATCGACTCTGTTCCCGGTGTAATTTCCCTTGGAGGTCCCTTCCAAGGCGATTAGCAGCTGTTCCAATTCTTCGAGCTGGAGCCGTCGAATCTCAGCGAAACGCTGCTCGGCCTGTTTGATTCGAACGTCTACCTCTTCAGGCGTGAGCTTCGGCCTATCCGGTAAGCTTGGGAAACCATCGTCAATCGCTTTTCGCAAATCCTTCTCGACTCTCTCTCGCATACCATCGTTAATATCATAGTCCGTACATATAATGAATTGTCGAACTGAGTAAGGTGCGATGTCGATGGGAACCAGGTAGGCGGAAGCGACATCGTTCGACCGGAAGGTGATAGCTCGCTGTTCACGTTCTGGAGCTTTACCGGCGAACGATGCGGCGCCGCTCAAGACTTCTTCTAGGTCGCCCGCCCAGGAGGCTGCCTTCGTTGGGTCGACCGCCACGACCAGGATTCGAGCCCCCGGACCGAAAGAATTCGACAATCCAAGTTTATATTGAATTATTAAATCATTGATTATTTCGTCCGCACTGATGCGGTATTTGGCCGTGCCGCGAGGAACTAGCTTGGAAAAAGCATCGCTCGCGGGAACATCGGAACCACCACGACCCGGAAGTCGTACAAGCCACATCAAAGGGTTCACGATGCCAAAGCTCCGTTGACCGCTTTCTCGACAGCACAGCGAAGCACCTGGTTCAACTCCAAGTACGTGGGCACGTAACGTTCGGTGGCGTCGATGTCGAGGAGCGTGCCTTCGGGACTCAACGCCATGTGGAGGTGGTACCCCCAGACACGCCTGAGCTGGGTATCGTACGCCGTAAAGAGCCAGGCATCGATGGCCGCGTTCTTCGTGTAGAGCGTCGAACCCGTGGGGCTCAACACGGTCCAATCAGCCTGTTTCCCATGTTGACCGTACTTGTGCCAGTGACCATTTCTCAGGATTTCCCGCTCGTCGGGAGCAAACCCCAACGCATCAGTCTCGAGGCCGTGTCGGAGATTGAAGGGCCGGGGCACGGAGAGCGTCCGCTTGACGCGGAACAACGGAGCGTGACCGTCCAACCCCAGGGGCTCGAATCTGTCGAGGACGCTGGGGTTCTTGCGGTCGCCCAGCGAAATCGGCAGGTTCATCTCGATGCTCGGGAACCGAAGGCTCAACTGCTTGGGAGAAGGGTTCATTTTAAGGGCTTCGGCACGCTGAAGCCCTATTGTCCGCTCGACCCCTTCGAGTTCTGGCGATGAGTCGATGGAAACGTGTCCTGAGGTGGTCATAATCAACGCGGGGCAGTCCTGGATGTTAAGCGGCTTCCGAACCGCATCGGCAAGTTCGAGGAAGTTGCTCAGGTCCATGACCGAGGCGTAGTGTTGAGCCGGGAACTTCTTCCTCCAGAATTCGCCTCGCATCCGCTCGGTCAACGTCGCGACCACGCTTCCGAGTGCCCGGTAAAGCTCTTTCGACATCCCCAGGGCGACGACCCCGTGAATATCTGCTTCGGAGTGCGGGCCAAGTGCGGGAACCCTGGTTGCGATTTCATCCGGCTCGATGGATTTGACCACGTAGCCCGCTGCTTGCGTCTTCGCGAAGAGCTTTGGAAGCAGGATATGCACGGGGTCGCCCTTGCCGAACCAGGGACCGGCGTTTTCGCTGAAGGCGAATGACGAGGCGGCTGAACTCACGGCAAGCCTCATGAAATCGCGTCTACGCACGGAATGGCTACCCCTTCAGGCTCCCCGACTTCGGCTGGGATTCCTTCGCTTTGGCATTGTATCCCTTGTCATCCCGACCGCCATCGTGAGCACCGACAGGAACTCGCACGACCTCGTCGAGAAGCGGGCGAATCCGCCTCAGGCGTCGGTTCCGCGAGGCTGCAACCCGTGCAAGAGGTCCGCCGCCTTCTCGGCCAGGGCGGCGGCGACGAATATCGCCCGCTTGTCGTCCTGGAGCACCTTGAGCCAGTGGGCGACGTAGGCCGCGTGGTCCTCGCGGACGACCGGCTCCAGGTCGAGTTCCGCACACAGGAAGGAGGCCCCGATTTCGGCCACGAGCTCCTCGCGGGCGTACCCCTCGTCGCCGAACCGCTTGCGGCCGAAGTCCCGGTCGAGGCGGGCCTCGTGCTTCGTCCAGTGCGTCAGCTCGTGGAGCAGGGTGGCATAGTAGCTCTCGGCGTCCTGGAACGCCTCAAACGGCGGCATCTGGATGCGGTCCTCGTGCTGGTTGTAGTGGGCCGAGGTGCCGCCGTGTCGAACCTCGGCCCTCGTGTTCCGGCAGAACGCCTCGGCGTGCTCGATTCGCTGCACGGGGTCGAGGCGGGGGGCGGCCAGGGCGTAGAACCGCTCGGGGAGCCCCGCCACCTGCTCGGCGTTGAAGACGGTGTACTGCTTCATGAAGAAGACATCTCGCTCCTCCTCCGTGCCGTCGTCGTGCTTCTCGGTCTTCGTGAACCGGTCGGCGTAGACGACGGGCGTCCCCTTCGAGCCCGCCTTGACGTGCCCGCCCATGTCCCTGGCCTGGTTGAAGGTCATCCAGAGCGGGGCCGCGTACCCGTTCGCCACGGCCGACGACCAGAGCAGGAGCACGTTCATGCCGCGGTAGGGCTGGCCGTTGGCCCGCAGCGGCCGGGTGATGCGGCCGGCGGCGTGCTCGGCGTCCCAGGGCTTCGTCCAGGGCCGGACGCCCTTCTCGAGGTCGGCGAGTATCTGATTCGTGACCCGGGCGTAGAGGTCCTCGCGACCGGTCGTCGGCCTCTGGGGCGGGGTCAGGTCGCGGAACGGGTCTGCGTCCTCTCGTGGGGGCTGCAAGCCCTCCGGATTGGGTTCGGGTCGTCGACTCGGCATAGGGCCGAACCCATGCCACGACCGGCCGCGGATTTCAAGCGGGGCAGGGGCCTTCAGGGGCCGGTCACGGGAGCAGGTCGCCGAAGCTCAAGAGCTTCGGCTTCTTGAACTGGTGGTTGTCGTGCCAATCCAGCTTGATGGCGTCCGCTTCCGCGACGGTCAGGAGCCCCGCACGTATCGCCTCGACCACGAGGCCGACGGTGTCGAGGAGCTTGATTGTGGGATATTGGGCGGCCGTCTTCTTCCGTGCCGTGCCGTCGTCCATCGCGAGGGGGAGCCCGCGAGCCTGGGCGGCGGCGATGGCCGAGCATTCGCCGTCGCCGAGCACGCGAAGGGCCTGCATCGCGGCGAAGGCCGCGAGCTCGGCCGGGTCGACGAGCGAGACGACGTGCAATTGGCCGGCCTTCAATGCCAGGTCGAGATTGGCGTACTGGACCGGGTACGAGGAGAGAATCTCGGCCCGCACGTCGTCGGTGACGACGAACCGATACGCGGCGAGCCCCGCGAGCAGGTCGACCCGGCCGATGCGGAGGAAGTTAATCAGCGTGGACGTGTCGATGACGACTTCGTCGGCCATCCGTGGCCACCCCCCTCAGGAATCCTTTCGGGCCCTCTCGGGCTGGTTAATCGTAGGCCGCCGTCTGGGCCAGCTCGACGAGTTTTGCACCGGAGATGCCGAGCTTCTCGCCGAGGTCGCGGAGGTAGCCGGCCGAGACTTCCTCGCGTTGGAACGCCTCGATGGCCAGGTTCGCCACCTCCATGACGAGCTCCCGGTCGGGCTCCGATTTCTTCGGCGGATAGAACAGCTCGATGAACTCTCTGGCCGCCGCCCTCTGGGCCTCGTCGAGGAGGGACTCACGCTCCGCGGGCCGGATGACCCGCAGGTCCCGAAGCCGGTAGACGGCCGACTCGTAGCTGGTCCCGAAATGATGGGCCAGCATGGCGGCGTCCTTGAACGAGATGCGTTGCGACTTCGGGGCCGCCCGACGCTCGGCGTCCACCTCCTCCTCTCGGGCCACGTCGTAGACGTGCTGGTGACGCCGGCTCGCCCCCCCCTTGTCGAGGAGGCTCAGGAGCCAGTGCACGCCCGCCTGCGGCATGAGGAACGCCGCGGCGAAGGCGTTCGCCCGCTTCTCGACGAGGTCGTGCGAGTTCCTGTCGGTGCTCACGATGGCGGTCATGCCCCGGTCGAGGATGGCGTGGCCGTACTCGTGGGCGTAGGAGAACCGCTTGCGGGTCCTCGGGTGGTCCAGCTTGACGATGATGATGGACCGCACGGAGGAGTAGCGGAGGAAGAGCCCGGACATCTCGGGCGGCAGGTCGAAGCCCGAGGCCCAAATCCCCTGGGTGTTGATGAGGTCGGACACGTCGGCGATGGGGGCGAACCCGAGCCCGAGCCTGCGACGTTCCTCCTCGGCGACGAGGATGCCCTGCTCGATGGCCTCCTCGGCCCGCTTGGGGGCGGGGAGGTTGTAGGTCGGCATGGCGATTCGCGGACGCCTGTCGAGCAGGGTCTCGAGCTCGATGGCGATTTGGCAAATCTCCGAGCACCGGGCGACGGCGTCCTTGACGAGCTGGTTGTCCTCGTAGCCCGGGAGCTGGCGGGCCAGGATGAGGTCGGCCGGCTCGACGACGCTGGCGGGCTCCTCCTCGAAGAAGTGGGCCACGGGGCGATGGTAGAGCTTCGCGAACTGCGAGAGCTCGAGGGTCGAGAGCGAGCGTTTGCCCGCCTCGACGGCGACGACGGCGGTCCGAGGGATGCCGACCGCCTCCGCGGCGGCTTCCTGGGTCAATCCGCAGTTGGTGCGAGCCTCCTTGAGTCGCCTCCCGATGGTGGTTTGGTCGAAGGCCATGTCATCCTCGCGTCTTCGTAGTCCCGGTGGGGCTCGGGGCGGTCCCTCGTCATCCGCCTCGCACGCACGGTGCGAGCCTGAAGCGTCGAGCTTGCCGGGAAGGTGGCGGAACGCCTTATGGTGCGTGGCTTTATGTCCATATAAAGCCCGCAGGGGAGGAGTCTGTCAGGGTATGCGGACCCGACATCTCCGTCAAGGCGTCCCAATTTTGTCGCATTACTGGACAAGAGTATTCTGGGTCAATCGGACGTCGGAGTCAAAGAATTTGTCAAAAATCGGACATAGAGTCCGAAAATCGAACTTTCACGTCTGGTCAGGTCGTCCGAGTCTTTGGAAGGGGTATAATAGATTGGGTGGAGCCTCTACGCGTCCTCGGCGGGTTGCCCGGGGAGCGGAAGATGCGGCCCGAACGGAGTAAAGCCCGATGCAGTTCCTCCATGCTGATTCCTTCCTCGCCCAGGGCGAGGCCGCCGTCGTCTCGCTCGACAGCCAGGCCAACGTGATGTTGATGGACGACTTCAACTACTCGGCCTATCGCTCGGGCCGCTCGTTCAGCTGCTTCGGCGGCCTCGCCGAGCGGTCGCCGGTGCGGCTGTTCGCACCGCACTTCGGGCATTGGAACGTGGTCGTCGACCTCGGCGGATACGCGGGGAGCGTCCGAGCGGGCGTCGCCTTCGAACGCAACTGACGGCGATTCCGGGTTCACACGGCGTGGCCCGGGGGGAATTCTCCGGGCCACGACCCTTCAAGCGATTCCAAGCCTTGCGAGGTGTCACGTGAGCGACCAGACGACGATATCGATTCCGACCGACGACGACGGCTTCATCAGCCAGAAGTGCCCGACGTGTTCGGGGCTCTTCAAGGTCAAGCACGGGGAGGGGAGCGACAAGCCGCTGGCCCACTGCCCCTACTGCGGTGCCGCAGGCGACGACTGGTTCACCGACGAGCAGAGGGCCTACATCGAGGCGGCGGGCAGGAACTTCGCCCTCGACCTCGTGAGCAGCGAGCTCGAGGAGATGACCCGAGACTTCAACCGGGAGATGCCCCGCGGAGGCTTCATCACGGCCGAGATGAGCTTCACCCCGTCGCCCGAGGAGCCGCTGCCCCCGGTGCCGGCCGAATCGAACGAGCCGATGCCGGTCGCCTTGTTCGAGTGCTGCAACGAGCGAATCAAGCACGACGGCTCGAGCGAAGTTCTGCACTGCGTCATCTGCGGCACGGCATCGAAGGCGTGAGGCGTGGCAGCGAATTCAACTCAGGGTCGGGCCGCCGCTGAGGGTCGGTCTGTGTTGTGCTAATGGGGTAGAGAATGGAGAGGTCGAACGGCGATTGCAACGGGCCGCCTGAAGAGCAAATCCGGCTCGAAGAGGAGCCCCGGGGCGGGGGGACGATATACTGTACGTCGGTTCCCAGATTAAGCATCCGATGACTCCTGCGACCGAGAGGAGGTGCTGCGTGGCCTTCCGTTTCCATAACCTCGACGGGACGACGCGGGCTTTCATGGTGTCGGAGGTCGATAGGGACGCCTCGCAAGGCGTCCTCTACCTAAGCCCCCGGCTGACGGAGCGAGGCCGCATCGATTGGCCGAACCTGCTGCGAGCCGCGGTCCAAAGGGGCGACGAGGCACGGCTCGCCGAGTCCCTCCGCGGGACCGGGCGGCTCCGCGAGCTCGAACCTCGTCGAAATCCACGGGGCAGGGGGCGGCCGCTCATGGTCCGGGTCCCGGTAACGGCCCCCACGACCCTCGCCGACGGGGAGTTCAACCGGTTCTACATCCGCGGCCTCTGCCTCCGGGCCCTGGACGAAGGCGTCGCCGAGCTGGAAGTCTATCGGGCGAAGGAAGTCGGTATGCCACGGCCCGAGTCGATTGATTTGGTCGGGCGGAGGGTCCCGGTCGGGCGGCTGCTCGACGATTTGAGGTTCCACTCGGGCGAGGAGGAGCCGGAGATGAGGGTCCCCGGGGGGCCCAATTCGGGACTGAGCGTCAGGCTGGCGTAGCAGTCGGCGGGCACATACTGAATGACCGGCCGCCGTGTCGGGACGGCGTCTCACGATTGCCATGAACCCAAGTCTTTGTGCCGCGGATGACAACGATGTCGGAAGAACCAAAGAAGCCAAAGCCTGTAGAACCACCTTTTAGAATCTCACCGCCTTTGGCTGCGGCTAGTTCGCCGTCTCTTACTCGCCTCCTCACGGACCTGGAGAAGGCGTCGCGACTTCGCGAGGAGCTGGAACGTTCGACGTACGTATTCAGAGCGATGCAGACACCATCGTTCTTTACGGACCTGGAGAAGGCGTCGCGACTTCGCGAGGAGCTGGAGCGTTCGGCTAACGTATTCAAGGCGATGCACGCTTCAACGGCCTTGCCGAGGAGCTTGAACTCGGTTTCCGACCTCGCAAAATCCATCGGAGCAGTCGCGGGTCCGGGGAAGCTTAGGTGGTTCGACTCGACGGTCTTCAAGTCGCTCGAAGCCGAGTCGACGACGCTGCGAGCGTTGGAAGCCCAGGCGGCTCAGTGGAGGTCGCTGACGGGGAACATCGGGAGCGTTGCTCCAAGACTCACGCCACCTGCATCTTTAACCGACCAAGTGAACCGGTCAGCGTTGGCTTGGCGGACGGGCGTGTCCGAGTCACTCAAGTTCATCGGCGAAATCGGCAATCTGAGGTCCAGCGTCGAACTCTCGAATTCCCTCCTGAGGCCCTCATTGCTCCATGGGAAATTCGCCGAACAGACCCTGTCGCTTATCAAAGAGGCCTCGGACCCCAAGGCCATTAAGGCCCTGAACGCATCCTTAAAACTCGTCGACGCTCAGCACGTCGCCAACATGGAGCTGCTCACGACCCTGGTGCCATCGGTGGACGATGTCGGCTTAGGCTCACCGTCATGGGGATTGAACGCTCCGTTCGTTCAGCGAGAAGAGCTGCTGTCCGAGTCGGAGCTCGAGAACGACGAAGACCTCGGGCTCGTCGTCGCACTCTCGCCCGCCGCACAGCGGGTGGAGCAGACGAGGTTGGTTCTCCAGTTGACGACGGATTGCAACAAAGCGAGTCGCACCAAGGGAGGGGTGGAAATCTTCACTCCCACGACTCGGGTCCTCGAGACGTTCGCGAACCTTCCTTGGATTACGCCTCGCGACGAGAAATCATTCGGCGATTTCGTCGACGGGTTGTATTTCATCGCGTATGAAGGTGCGGGCAAGGACAAGCTCCGCTTCCTTCGGGAGTACGGCGGCCCACTCCTGAAGGAGGATTGCGACGTCATCTGGAGCGTCAAGACGCTTCGGAACAAATGGCTGAGGCATGACCCCGACCACGGAAAAGAATCCGACATCAAAAAGTCCTGGAGTTCGCTCGAGGAGTGTCTCCGTCGACTTGGCATCCAAGGATACCCGCGGGCGGAAGCCGATTATCAGCTTCTGCATGGTCGAATCCTCACCGACATGGCGGACTTCCTCGGCAGGCTGCTCAGGGCCATCTAACTCAGAGACGAAGGCGGTACGGTTGTAGATGGTCAAGCCCTCTGAACGGCGAAGGCACGCACGCCGTTCATGCAAAATCCTATATTGAATCGAACGCGACAGTCCTTCGCGACGCTGTCCCACTCCGCCCGGCTCAAATCGTCCCGGCTGCAATAAATCCTGGCGGAATCGCCAGAACGCGAAATAATGAAGTAATGAGAATCCATATATATGACTTGGCCGATGAATGACTCCGAGGTTTTGAATCGGAGCCTCGTGCGACTCTCCGGGGACATCCGGTGATTCCTCAAGTCATGAAACACTTCATCGCTCTCTTCAAGCTTGCCCATCAGGAAAAGCTGTCGGCCGTAAAGGAGTCGCGGTTCTAGCTTCCGGTCGCCAGGACCGAAGCTCTTTTTGAGATAGTGGCTTATCTCCTCGGGTTGCCCCAAACCGTGGTCGCTCAGTAGCTTCGCGTAGAGGTAGTGCAGACGTTGGTCGCTTGCTTTCGCGGCGATGCCCTTCCGGAAAATGTCCACGGCCTTGTCGAGATTCTGCAGCGATTCATAGTGGGCGGCCAATCTAACCGCGATGTGTGATGCACGATTATTGATTTCAAAAGAACGTTCCATCGCCCCGATAGCTCGAGAATGCTCCGACAATACAGTGGCGAGGTCAGCCTCTGCCTTCAAGAGGAAGGCATTGTCCGAATGCCGTGACATCCCTTCGCGAAGGGTTTTCTCGGCCGCTCTCACGAGATGGTCGACCGATTCGTCGTTCGCGTCGTCCGAGTTGAGTTCATCCCTGATTTGGACGGTCTTGATTTTGAGGAGCGTGTAGTAGGGGAAGGGGTCGTCTCTCCGGGACTTGAGCTGTTCGCAAATCTTGATGGCTTCTTCCAGATGATATCGCTTGTCGAGCGGCTGGGTCGCCGCCTCTGCCCGACGTACGTGCAGTTCGGCGTGCGTGTGGTGTAGGGCGTTCGACGGTCTCGGCGAGCTCAGAGCTTTCTGGATATACGAATCGGCGAGAGACAGGTTGCCATTCTGCCGCTTCATTTCATAAATACATTTTTGTTGGAGCAGGTGGGCATTTTCCCCGGTCACCTCCTCTGCGGCTTCGAAGAGTTGGGAAACCATCTGATGGTCCGGGAAGGTCGTCACGAGCGTCGTGCCGTTCAGGAGCCGCCTGAAGGCCGCATTATCGCTGTTATAGCTCGGGTTGAGGAACCTGATTGCCTTGAGAACTTCGTGGAAGAGGTCTTCTTTATTCTGAAGCACGGTGCTGACGACCAGTTCGGCGATGTGAGGATGGCGGGCCTTATAGACCATGTCGCCAGAGCCGGTGTCCTTGGTGGCCGAGATGATTTGTTCCAAGGGCTTGAAAAACGATTTCTCGAACTCCGAGAACGGAAGATTGTAGAGGCGAGAGATGAGTCCCGCCCTCACCGGAGAGCCGAACTGGTAGAGGAGGCACACGGTCAGGTACATCAACTGGGCCCGATGCGGCGAAATCTGATTGTATTCATCAAGTATGATGTCCTCAAACGGCTTGCCGAGTGTAGCCTCGTGGAGAGCGACGAGCAGCTGCCGGTCTGCAAGCTCGAGGAAAGCCGCCTGCCTCGCGGAATGCGGGAGCTTTTCGAGCGTACCTAGCGATTTGTGCGTCTCAAGCTTGGCGAGTAGCCCATCAATCTCGTCCCTTGACAGGTACTTGAGGTCGTAGACGTTGGTAGCCAGGGTAGTCAGCGAGTCTGGGGCGAGGTTCCATTCGTTCGTTCTGGCCGCTCCCACGACCGTGATTCGGCCTGCCAGCGTGCCGCGTTCATCAAACAGCGAGACGATGTCGCGTCGGTACTCGACGATGTTGTCGACGAACAAGAAAATGCGTTCGTTGACCTGGTCGGCCAAATTGGAAAGGGCGGCCAGGTTGATGTTGCCGCCGGGTCGTATTTTGAGGCAAAGCTTGTCGTACTCTCGTGACGCATCCCATGCGAGACGCTGGAGGAAGACCGACTTGCCCGAGCCGGCGTGAGACTTGACCACGATGAAACACGAGGCCGACTTCGAGCTGGCCGAACCAGGCAAGATATGTTCAAGCAAAATTGAATCGGTCAAATGCCGTCGGACGTCGAGCTCCTGTTCGACGGCTGACCATTCGGAGCTCGTCCCCATGTAGAACTGCTTGGGCTCGATTTTCGCGGCGGGGACGACGGATTTCACATAATCGGCGTCCCTTTCGAGGAACTGGGTCGTGGCGAAGGGAAGTGTGACGTCCCGCTTGATGAACCGGTCGCTGATAGCCAAATTTCCGATTTCCGACGTCTGTCTGAGACCTCGGAATAATCCGCTAATCTGCGTGTCCAGCGTGTCTGCCAGGTCCTCGAACGTGCCGTTGAACGCAGATATGCGAAAGTGCTCCCAATGGGTTTTCTGAATCTCATCGATTCCAAGCGTCACGAGGAAGGAGCGAGGCGGCGAGGGGATGGCCGCGTGTATTCGCTGAATGAGGCCGAGTAGGTTCGCATCTTGAAGGCTGTATCCAGCGTAGAGGACGGGGCGAGTGGCGGCCCAGTTGAATAGGCGGTCGAAGATGAGCTTCCGCCCCTTCTCGTGGGTGTTGTACTGCTCGGTCGTAAGGATGAGCGGGACGGCCGTATTCGCAACGCGGGTTACACAGCCATGCAGCTTCAGGCATAAGACCGAATTCACGGTCTTCAACTGGTCGTCTGGTCGGTCCGAATCATCTATGGCAGTGACCAGCTTTTGGGCTGCCGGTTTGTTCTCGTCGTCGTAGGCATCCTCAAGGAGCGTGTCGTAGTTGGTGGTCGCGATTCCGCTCCAACGGAATGCCTTGAGCCTGTGGTGCGAGGGGCCCGGCTTGAAACCTACTACCGTCTCGGCGACAAATTTTTGAAATGTATATATATCTGATTGGCTAATTGCGTATGCGGATACGAGATTTAGCGGAGATTTATAGTATTTGGATGTGAGAAATTGTTTGGCAATCCTCTCGGCCAGTTCTCCGGCGAGCGGGGGATGTTCGCCCTTTTCGTTGGTCGCTTCCCTACTGGCCCCGGCTCCCAGCATCAGGACGACGTTGCCGGCCTCAATCTCATTCAGAAGATGCGTTGGAAGTTCGAGCTTCGGCTTCTTTTTGCCCACCGGACACTTCCTCTCGGGAGTCGGCGACTTTCGGCGTTGGTTCAGATGGCGATTCGCTCAATCTCATCGAGCGTGATTTCGTCCGACGTCCGGTTGTAGAGCTGCGTCGTCTTCGAGCTCGCGTGCCCGGCGATTTGCTGGGCCTTCTCGATGGTCCCCCCCGCCGCGATGAACGCGGTGATTCCCGTGGCCCGGAACGAGTGATTGCAGAGCTTGTGCGTGAGCCCGACCTCGGCGGCCCTCCGCTTCACCATCTCCCACGCGTTGTTCCGCCGGAGCGGTTTCGCGTTGAGTTCTCCGCTCCTCCGGTTGCCTGAGCGGAAGAGGGGGCCTCGCTTATCCCCTTCGATTTTAGCAGCGTGGATGTATGCGTCCAGGTACTCTTCAGCCTTGTGATGCACCGGGACTTCGAGGAACTTGCCGCCCTTCTCGTGGAGCCTGAGCCGCCACTTCTTCCCGTTCGCGTAGTAGTCGTCGACGGTCATCGACAGCACCGCCGTGATGCGGGCGAAGGAATACGTCATCACGGCGATGAGGGCCCTGTCCCTCAAGCCCAAGAGCGTCGAAGGTTCGATGCTGCTCAAGAGCGTGCGGGCGTCTTCGGCCGACAGGTACGGCGTCTTGCCCTTGGTGACGACGTGCTTCGGGCCTCGAACCGAGGCGGCGGGGTTCACCGGGATGATTTGCCCGATGACCATCCAGTCGAGGAGCATCTTGACGGCCGCGAGGTGCTGCTTGACCGTCGGCACGGACTTCGACCTGCCCAGCTCCTCGACGTAGGCGGCCACCGTCACGGGCTCGAGCGTCTGGAGCGTGAGCCGTCGCTCCTCGCACCAGTTGAGGAACTGGCCAACGGCCTGGGCGTAGGCCTTTCGCGTGTTGGGGTTCCGAATCTGGGCGGTGAAGAACTCGACGAAGCGTCGCCCGGCCCGGTCGCCCTCCTGGGCGATGAGGGCGGGCAGGATGATTCCGCCGCCCCGACGTTGAACCAACCCACGGCCCGCTTCGTTCATCGCTCATGCTCCTTGTCGGGGAGATTCCAACCCTCGACGAATCGCTCGACCGCATCGGGCCTGGGCGTGACGCCGAGCCGAAGGCCTTGCTCCAAGAGTTCGTCGCACCGGTCGACGTCGACCTTCGGGCCGCCTTTGACGAGGCCGTACGAACGAGCCGCGTGAAGGACGCTCAACGCCTTCGCCGCATCAACGGCGTTCTGCCACTCGTCGGGAGTCGTCGGGTTCCGCGGCGGCTCGATTGTCAGTGTCACGGTTTTCTTGTCGGTCATGGTCCTCCGGGGGTTTTGAATGCACGCATGTTTTAGCACGAGTTTTACAGGACATAAAGGGCGTTATGTCCTGTAATCGGTCGCCGGGGCAGGGGCCTTCAACTCCCCGGCGAAGTCGCGAACGAGCAGGTCGTTTACCGTCGGTGTTACGATTGCTAGATTTGTATTACTCAAAACCGACCGCTCCGCCCCAACCTCACCCCGAAGGGGGGAGACATGCGACTTCGCCGCGGCTTCACGCTCATCGAACTTCTGGTGGTCATCGCCATCATCGCGGTCCTCATCGCCCTGCTGCTGCCGGCCGTCCAGGCCGCCCGCGAGGCGTCCCGCCGCATCCAATGCACCAACAACCTCAAGCAGCTCGGCCTCTCGCTGCACAACTACCATTCGGCCATCGGGTCCTTCCCCTCGGCCGGCTGGGTCGCCCCGATGAACAACTGGTGGGTGGCCCAGAACCTGACCGCCCCGGGCCACTTCCGCTACTCGTCGCTGCTCCAAATCCTGCCCTACATGGAGCTGGGGGCGGCCTCGAACGCGATGAACTTCATGCTCCCGCTCTACGACATCAACGGCGTCGACATGCCCCAGAACACGACCGTCTACCAGATGCAGGTGACGTCGTTCCTCTGCCCGAGCGACATTCGCAGCTCGAGGAACGGCAACGAGGCCCCGTGCAACTACGCCTCGTGCTCGGGCGACGGCCAGCCGGGCGGCGACGGGCTCGCCTGGACGGGGGGCCGGCCGAACGGCGTGCTCTACCTGAACTCGACGACCAGCATGGCGACCGTGACCGACGGCACGAGCAACACGGCCATGATGAGCGAGGGCACCGTCGGCCCGAACACGACCGTCTCGCCGAATCCCCAGGACGTCATGGTCCAGCTCACGCTCACGCTCAGCCAGCCCTCGGACATCTTCCTCTATCAGCCGCTGGTCCCGGCCGACTGCCAGGCGTCGACGAACTACCGCTACGACCGCCACACCAACTGGATCGACGGCGACTATCGCCACACCATGTACGACCACTACATGGGGCCGAACAGCAAGATTTACGACTGCCTCCGCGGCCCCCAGCACGGCTGGCGGACCGCCCGCAGCCGGCACTCCGGCGGGGTCAACGTGCTGATGTCCGACGGCAGCGTCCGGTTCTTCAAGGACTCGGTCAACCTCACGGCGTGGCAGGCCGTGGCCACGGTCGGCGGCGGCGAGGTCGTCAGCAGCGACGCATATTGAGCGGCGAGGAATCCGGAGAGGAACAATCCCATGCGTAGACACCCCATCGCCCTCGCGACGGCCTTCGTGGTCCTCGCGGCCTCGTCGTCCCGGGCCCACGAGCTTTGGTTCCACCTCGGCGGGGCCGACCAGGCGTCGGCCCGGCTCACCTTCGGCGACACGCCCGCCCCGGGCGAGGCCGAGCGGGTCGCCGAAATCGCCCACACCAAGGTCTGGGCCGGGGGCGAGCTGCTGAACGTCGTCCGCCTGCCCGACGGCCTGGAGGCCAGGCTGCCCGAGCCGCGGCCGGCCCTGCTCACCGCCTACGCCGACCGCGGCGTGGTCGACTACCAAGGGCAGACCTTCGTCATCCAGCTCGCCGCCTACGCCCAGACCCAAGCGGTCGACGCCTCCCGCGTCGGGGCCCTCGGCCTGGGCGACGACCAGGCCCGGCTGCTGCTGGTCTCGAAGGAGGGCGGACCGCCGGTGTTGCGGGCGACCTGGAAGGGCAAGCCCGTGGCCGACGCCGTCGTGAAGGTGTTCCACGGCTCGGACGCCCCGAAAGAGGTTCGCACCGACTCGCAGGGCGAGGCCCCCTGCCCCGACCTGATGGAGGGCCCCTGGACCCTGTACACGCAGCTCGTCGACAAGACGCCGGGCAAGCGTGACGGCCGGGACTACTCCGAGACCCGCTACAAGGCGACGCTCGCCATCAGCCCGGAAGCCGCCCTCGGCCCTGCGGTGGCGGCCTGCCTGGCCCGGGTGCGGGAGACGCACGGCGGGACCGGCCCGTGGGCGGTTGCGGGATATCGGATGGGCGATCGGGCCCTGAAGGAGCTGGGCCTCCCCCGGCACAGCTTCAACCTGCTGGCCGTGCATCGCAGCCCCGCCGAGGTCCAATACACCTGCATCGCCGACGGCCTCCAGGCCGCAACCGGGGTGAGCCCCGGCAAGCTGAACCTCCGGCTGGAGGAGGCGGCGGCGAGCGAGCTGAAGACCGTCGTGACCGACCGCAAGTCGGAGAGGTCGGTCACGTTCACGCTCAAGCCCGAGTTCGTCCGCTCGGTGCTCGACCTGCCGCCCGAGC
Source organism: Paludisphaera rhizosphaerae (assembly GCF_011065895.1). NCBI lineage: Bacteria > Pseudomonadati > Planctomycetota > Planctomycetia > Isosphaerales > Isosphaeraceae > Paludisphaera > Paludisphaera rhizosphaerae. The sequence continues at coordinate 18,295 of NZ_JAALCR010000041.1, forward strand.
GGCTGGAGGCGGAAGGCCGACGCGTCGCCTCGCTGCCCGACGAGGCCATCTTCGCGACGCAGGTTAAGTGAGGTCCCCGCCATGCACATCCCGGACGGCTTGATGGACGGCCGGGTCGCGGCCGCGACGACGCTCGTCGCGGCCTGCGGGCTGGCCTACGGGCTGCGGGCCGTGGAACGTCGCCACGGCCTCCGCACGACTTCGCTTATGGGGATGACGGCGGCCTTCGTCTTTGCGGCCCAGATGGTCAACTTCCCCGTCGGGCCGGGCGTCTCGGGGCACCTCCTGGGAGGCGTGCTCGCGGCGGTCCTGCTCGGCCCTTGGGCCGGGGCGGTCGTCATCGCGGCCGTCCTGCTCGTCCAGTGCCTGCTGTTCCAGGACGGCGGCGTGACCGCCCTCGGGGCGAACTTCGTCAACATGGGCCTCGTCGGGGCGGTCGGCGGCTACGCGGTCTACGACGCGATACGCAGGGCGGTCGGAGCACGCCGCGGCGTGCTCATCGGGTCGATGGCCGCGGCCTGGTTCTCGGTGCTGCTCGCCGCCGGGGCGTTCACGGTCGAGCTCGCCGCCGGTGGGGGAAAATCCCAGTTCCTTAGCGTGCTGAGCTGGATGGCCCTGGTCCACGCCGTCATCGGCGTGGGCGAGGCCCTCATCACGGGCCTCGTCGTGCGATTCGTCCTGCTGACGCGGCCCGAAATCGTCGCCGACCTCGTGGGCGGCGAGGGGTCCGACGGGTCGTCGCCGTCCAAGACGCCGCGGTGGCTCTCCACGACGGCGGCGGGCCTGGCCGCCGCGTTGGCGGTCTCCGTCTTCCTCGCCCCGTTCGCGAGCGAGTTCCCCGACGGCCTCGAATACGTCGGCGGCAAGCTGGGCTTCCTGCCCCAGGGCGACGCCCCGCCCCTGCTCGCCGCCCCCATGCCCGACTACCAGGCCCCGCTGCCGGGGCTCGACTACGCGAAGGCCGCGACGGCCCTCGCGGGGGCCGCGGGGACCTTGGTCGTGTTCGCGTTCGCCTGGACCCTGGCCAAGGTCTTCCCACGGGCCCAGGCGTAGCCGAGGGCCTCGACCGAGGCGAGGCGGCGTCCCGACGGCTACGCGTTCCGCTTCCCCGGCGAGATGTTCGAGCAGCTCGCCCGCATCGTCGCCATGGAACGCCGCTGCTGCTCCTTTCTCCGCTTCACCCTCACCTCCGAACCCGGCGACGGCCCGGTCTGGCTGGAGCTGAACGGCCCGCCCGAATCGAAGAGCTTCCTGGCCGCCTTCTGGGAATAAGGACGTCGCAGCACGAGGAATCGCCATCGGCGGACGCTGGGTTGACATCGCAAGGTCCGGCCGGGAGCATGGAGGCTTCTCCGAAGCCTCCCGACTTCTTCCTCGGCCCCGATGCCCACGCCTCCGCCCGTCACCTTCCTGAGTCGGTCACGCCACCGGATGAGAATCCTGGCCGTGGTCGTGCTCGGCCTCGCCGTCTCGGGCGGGCCCGCGGCGGGCGCCTCGCTGCACGCGACCGCGGCGGAGTCGGACGGGGAAGACGGCGGGCCGCATTCCTGCTGCTGCGGCACCCGCTGCCGGGGGGCCTCCTGCTGCTGCGGGCCGAAGAAGTCGAAGAAGCCTTCCCATCGCGAGTCGGCCCCGGCCTCCCCGCCAAGCTCGGGCGACACCGGCCCCTGCATGGGGGCCGCACCGTGCGGGGACCCCGCCGTACCGACGGCGACGTTCGCGGGGCCCGCGGCGAAGGCCGCCGTCCTGCTCAGGCATCCGGGCCTGCGTGACCATCGGACCGGCGGCCGCCTCCGCTCGGCCCCCCCTTCCTTGAGCCTCCCAGCCCGCCTCGCCTCCCGCCTCGAGAGGCCCCCGCGAGGGCTTGCTCCGGCCTGAACCCGTCAGGCCCACATCACCGACGCTTCATCGCCGTCGCCCTCTCGCGGGACGTCGGCTCGAACTACGTCCGTCGTGTGAACGCGATAGAGCCCCGTTCAGGCCGGGACCGTTGAAGGTCCGGCCCGAAGCGGCTCCACGCATCGAGCATCCCCTTTCGGAACTCCACTCTCATGAGAATTCGTCGAGGCTTCACGCTGATTGAATTGCTGGTTGTCATCGCCATCATCGCGGTGCTCATCGCTCTCCTCTTGCCGGCCGTCCAGGCGGCCCGCGAGGCCGCACGCCGGATGCAGTGCACGAACAACCTGAAGCAGCTGGGCATCGCCCTGCACAACTATCACTCCACGGTCGACTCGTTCCCCGTGGGCTTCCTCTATCCGAGGGACGGCCAGGTCTATCCCGGGGTCCCGGTCCTTCACTACCGCTGGTCCGTGCTCGCCCAACTCTCGCCCTACCTGGAGCAGTCGAACGTCTACAACGCCCTGAACATGAGCTGGCCCATCGCGGCCGGCCCCTCGAACGTGCTGGGCACGCCGCCCTGGACCCCCTTCCCGTCGAACCTCACCGTGATGGCGGCCAAGGTGGGCTTCTTCCTCTGCCCCAGCGACGCGGCCCAGCCCCCGTCGCCGCTCGCGGGCGGCCTGACCTCGGGCCCGAGCAACTACCAGTTCTGCACCGGCGACGGCTCGCCCGGGAGCGTCAACCCGGGCGACGCGGGCCTGACCGTCAAGCCGAACGGGGCCTTCGTCCTGGGCCCCGCCCAGTCGATTGCGACCGTCGTCGACGGCTCGAGCAACACCGCGGCCGCCTCCGAGCAGCTCATCGGGCCCGCCGCGGGCGGTGCGGCCACCCAGACCGGGGCGACGCCGCTCCCCCAGGACGTGCGGCGTGCGGCGGCCGTCGGCTCGACCCCGCTCTCCGACGCGGGGTGTGCGAGCCCCAGCGGATGGCGGCTCGACAAGGGCTTCGGCTGGTGGGACGGCGATTACCGCACGACTCTCTACAACCATTACCTGACGCCGAACTCGAAGCTCTACGACTGCTGGCAATCGAGCCCGCCGCACAACCCGGCGTGGAAGGCGGCCCGCAGCAACCACCCCGGAGGCGTGAACGTCCTCTTCTGCGACGGCCACGTGCAGTTCGCCAAGGACTCCATCGCCGTCTCGACCTGGCGGGGGCTCTCGACCCGGAACGGCGGCGAGGTCCTCTCGTCCGACTCCTTCTAAATAAGAGGAAGCGAATCACGATGCGACTCACTTCCTCGGCCCGCACCCAAGCCCCGGGGCTCGTCTCGGGGCTTGGGCGGGCGTTCACGCTCATCGAGCTGCTGGTGGTCATCGCCATCATCGCGGTGCTCATCGCTCTCCTCTTGCCGGCCGTGCAGGCCGCTCGCGAGGCGGCGAGGCGGATTCAGTGCTCGAACAACCTGAAGCAGCTCGGCCTCGCCATGCACAACTACGAGAACTCGAACCAATGCTTCCCGAGTGCCGGGAGCACCGCGGCCAACAGCGTCTACGCCTTCTCGATGCAGGCGAGGCTCCTGCCCCACCTCGAGCAGGCGGCCCTCCAGGGGCTCGTCGACTTCAACCAGCCTGTGCTCTTCGTCGGCTCGCCGCTCTCGATTCACCCCGCCTCGATGACGGCGGCCCGCACCGTCGTGGGCACGTTCCTCTGCCCGAGCGACGGCCAGAACCCCCGGTACGGCGGCTACGTCGGCTCGGACGTGGTGGGCACGAGCTACGTGGCCAACTTCGGCACCGGCCTCCAGACCTACTACGACCCGGCGTTCGTCTCCGACGGCGTCTTCTGGATGCCGGCCCAGACCCGAATCGCCGAGCTCACCGACGGGACGTCGAGCACGCTGGCGATGTCCGAATGCCTGCTCGGGCCTGGCACCGAACTGACAGGTCCGATGGCGACCATACCGAAACCCCTCCGGCTCATGGCCAATGTGACGGCCGGGAAGACTCGCGTGCTTGTCTCGCCGGGCGGGGTTTCCCCCACGTTCGTCGATGGCGAGGCCGCGGCGGCGACGAGCTGGCGGGGCGACCGAGGCTCGCCGTGGATTTGGGGCCAGGCGAGTGCCACCCTCTTCAACACCTACCTCGCCCCGAACAGCCCGACGCCCGACTCGTTCGCCCACAACCGCGGCTGGTTCGCGGCCCGGAGCAACCACCCCGGGGGGGTCAACGCACTCTTCTGCGACGGGCACGTGCAGTTCATCAAGAATTCGGTGAACCTCGCGACATGGCGGGGCATGTCGACCCGAAGCGGCGGCGAGGTCCTCTCCGCGGACTCCTTCTGAGAGGCCATCGATGAAACGTCTCCCTCTGACCCCGCTCATCATCGCTTCGGCGATGGTGGGCGGGCTCTACGCCTGGGCCCGAATCCGCTCAGAGTTACCGACGGAAAAGCCGCAACTGCTCGTCATCGAGGGGCCGTCGAAGCACCTCGTGACCCCGGAAATGGCGAAGGCGAGTCAGGCGATGCTCGACCGCACTGCTCCGGGGTTCTCGAAGCCTGGCACCGACGGCCAGACGCATCGGCTGGGCGAGATGCTCCGGGGCGGTCCCGTGCTCCTCACGTTCATCAAGCAAGGCTGCCCGTGCAGCGAGGCGGCCCAATCCTTCTTCAACGACCTGCACGCCGCCTATCCGAAGCTGTCGATGTGGGGCGTCATCGACCGGGAGCACGGTAAGGCGAAGGAGTGGGCGGAGCGATTCCACGTGGCCTACCCGCTCCTCATCGACCCCGATGGCGAACTGGTACGGAGTTATGAGGTCGAGAACTCCGCGTACGTCGTGCTCATCGGACGGCAGGGCGGCATCGAGAAACATTGGCCCGGCTACTCAGAGTCGATGCTCCGCGAACTCGGTTCACTCATGGCGAAGATGACAGGGTCTTCGGAGAAGCCGCTCGACTTGGCGGAAGCCCCCGAAGAACTCTACACGGGATGTCCCTATGAACTCTGAGCTGGTGCCCCAATGAAGCGTCGATTGAACCCCCTGACCGTGCGACGGGCCCACCGCTGGCTCGGCCTCTTCTTCAGCGTCACCGTGTTCATGTCTGCCGCGAGCGGCGTCCTGCACACGGTGATGAGTCGCACCCAATCGGCCCCCCCGCCCGTGCGTCCAACGGGCTCGGGACTCGATGCCTCCAAGGCCGTCGTAACGCTCGCCACGGCAGTGGCGAGCCTTCCTCAACCTGGCGTCGTCGAAGCGGCCAATCTCCGTCAAATCAACGGAGAACCCTGGTATCAGATTTACGTCCGGGGCGTGCCGGAGGCGACTTACGTGAACGCCGCAACCGGACGCCTCGATTCCGAGCGTGATGAAGCCTACGCGTCCCAAATCGCCTCGGAATTCCTGGGAGGCGGCTCGCCTTCCCCCGTAAAGACGAACTACCTGACGAGGTTCGATTCCGAGTACGTCAACATCTTCCGCGTGCTGCCCGTCTATCGGTTCGACCTCGCAGATGGCAAGGGGACCCGGGTCTACGTCTCGACGACGACTGGGAGCGTCACGCGGCACACCGACGACTCGAAGCAGTTCGAGGCGTCGATATTCAGCAATCTCCACAAGTGGATGTTCGTGCCGAACAAAGATGCGAGGGACTTCCTGATGGTGGCCGTGACGTCGGGCATCATCCTCGTCTCGGTCTTAGGCGTCGTGCTCTTCTTCATGACGCGACCCCGCCGCAGAGCCTCCCAAACCGTTCAAGGAGTTACTGCAAGCCATGCCTAGGTTCATTCCATTCGCCAGCGTCCTCGCGACCCTCGTTCTCGTGCAGCCGGGGCACGCATTCGGCGACGACGCCCGAATCGTACTCAAGGGGCTCGACCCCGTCTCGCTCCTCGAAGGCCGTGAGCAGAAGGGTGAGGAACGATTCGCTTCGACCAAGGGCCCCTTTCGGTACCTGTTCGCCGATGCTGAACACAAGGCCCGCTTCGACAAAGAGCCCGGGCGATTCGCCGCCCAGGGCGACAAGTGCACGGTGATGCCGAAGGTGCCGGCCAACCCCGATTTGTTCCTCGTCCACGAGGGCAAGCTCTTCCTGTTCGGCTCGCCGCGGTGCGTTGCGAGCTTCAAGGCCGACCCTGCGGCCTACTTCAAGCCGAAGAAGAACGTCGTCATTTTGGTCTACGAGGGGATGGAGCTGCTCGACTTCGCCGGGCCCGCCGAAGTCTTCTCCGTGGCGGGCGGCGGCAGGGCGTTCGAGGTCTTCACGGCGGCCGCGTCCCCTGAGCCGGTCAAGAGCCTCGGCTTCGCGTTCACACCGCACTACACGCTCGAAAGTTGCCCGAAGGTCGACGTGTTGGTGGTGCCGGGCGGTTCGACCCGCATCCCGCAAGCCGACCCTGCCGTGGTCGAGTGGGTGAAGAAGAAATCGGGCGAGGCCGAGGTTACCGTTTCCGTCTGCACGGGGGCTTTGCTGCTCGCCAGGGCGGGCCTCCTCGACGGGTTGGAGGCGACCACCCACCGGGCGTCGCTCGATGCGTTACGGGAGGCGGCCCCGAGGACGAAGGTGAAGGAGGGAATTCGGTACGTAGACAACGGCAAGGTCGTCACCTCCGCCGGGGTCTCGGCTGGCATCGACGCCTCTCTACACGTAGTCGAACGTTTGGTCGGCCTCGAGGGGGCAATTCAGACGGCGGAGTACATGGAATATCGCAGCGGTCCTGATTCGGGGTCCAAATGACCGTTGCGTACGCCTACCGGGACTCCCCCGCACAGAGGCAGCCGCAGAAGAGGAGCAGCCTGCCGCACCGCGGGCACGGCTCCTCTTCGCATCCGACGTGATGAAGCCCGCCGGCCGCCACGCCGCATCCCGGGCAGCGGCCGTCTTCCTCGTGCGGCCTCGCGGCGAGCGTCACGCCGTCTGCGTATTCGACTTCGGAATTGGCGTGGCACGAGTCGGAAGCTTCGTCGCCGCAATACAAGCATTCTTTCATATCAAAGCCTAATCGAGACTCGCGTAAATCCGTGCCGCGGCGGCCGCGACGCCGACGGCGAGGAGGACCAGGAACCACGTTCGGCAGCGTCGCTGCTGCTGCTCGTAGTAGTTCCGGGGCGGGTTGCCGGGGGGCGGGAAGCACATCCTCCAGAACGACGCGAGCTGGTGGAGCGGCCCCGAGGGCTTCTTGTACGGCGTCGACGGCTTGTAGGGTCCGTAGCTTCGAGCCCCCTGCTCTTTCTCTCGTGGTTTCCTTTGGGCTTGGCTCACGCTCCTCCTCTACGGCCACCATGGGTCGGCGGCCCACCGAAGGAAGGCGATGCGGTGCTCGTCGGGCCAGACGTGCAACGCTTCCATCAGCTCGAAGCGTCCGCACTCCCAATCGGTCGAGGAATCCCAGACCGCGAGCACGAAGCTCGCGGTGACGCGTTCGCCGTGCGACACGCCGGAAGCCGCCCACCGGTTCAGCTCCTCGGGCGTGAACGGTTCGACCCCCCATGCGTGTCGCAGGCATGGGAAGCCTTGGGCGAGCTTAGTCATCTCCATTCGCGACGCTTCGTCATTCATGCTCCTCCTAGGGCATCTGCTCGGACATTCGTCGCGGCCTCTCCACCTCGGGGTTCAGAGCGTCAATCGCGAGCCCGATTTGAAGTCGAGCTTCTTCGTTGGGCTCCTTCGATTCGGCGTCTCGGAGTCGTTCGAGAACTTCAAAATGGTCTGGGCCTTCGTTCCTCCACTCCAAGCCGGAGAGGCAGAGCAAGGAAGCTGCCGCACTTCGAACCTCCGGGCTCTGCGAGTCTTCGAGGCTCTGGAGAAGCCATCCGTGCCAGATGGCTCGGTCGGCTTGCGATGGGTCTTGGGTCATGCTCATCCGACACCACATAATAAAAGCATGCTAGTAATATTAAATTATAAATCCAAAGTATCAATCGCGGCTTTGTATTCTCGGTCGAGCTTGATGAAAGCCTCGTGGCTGCCGCCCCGGTCGGGGTGATATCGCATCGCGAGCGTCCGATACGCTCGCTTGGCCTCAAGGGCGTTCTCCTGATTCGGCCGCTGTGCGAGCCGCCGAATCGCGTCCCAGAGGGGCTGGTCTTCGGGAGCTGGACTCCAAGGACCCGTCGTGCGTTCCGTGCGAGGGCCGACTTTAATGAATCGCTTGAGAAGCTCGACCTTCTCGGCTGCTTTCGCTCGCTCGTGCCTGAGCGTCCACAAGTCGTCCCTGACCCGCTCCCAATGCCGGACGGCTCGTTCGATGGTGTCGGTGCCGTCTTGCTCGCGTCCCAGATAGCAGAGCGTACGCTTCCGCGAGCGACCAAACTCGTCGCGGTAGCTCTCGACGAGGTAATAGCTTCGCGTGTTCCTGGAGCGGCGTAGGACGATGAAGGCCATGCGGGCAACTTAGCACGTCTCTACAGATACCACAGCCGGCCGCCCCGGGTCTCCCGACAGATACCACAGGGAGGCGGGCCGGGGCGGCCGGGGCGATTTACAGATACCACGAGGAGCGTCGGGCCGTGCCCAGCCTCCGAGTCGCGTCAAATATGGAAATTATGAAGACAAGTTATCAATAGCGTCCTCGTAAGCCGAATCCGCCCGCTGAACGCACCGGTCGACGCGTCGCATTATCATAATAGGTAATTATATTATATTCATTATCGTCCAAGTCGGATTCGCTCTACCAAATTCCTCGTGACGCCTCGTCGATTCCGCTTGTAGAGGTTCGTCGTGCGAACGTCGCTGTGCCCGAGGAGGGTTTGAATCTCGTCGGTGGGAACGCCCTGGTCGTGCAAGTCGGTGGCGATGGCGACGCGGAACGAGTGCGGCGAGACGCGGACGCCGATTCCGGCCTTCTCCGCGTGGCGTCGCATCATCTTGTAGACGTCGTTGCCGCTCATCGGCGTCTTCTTGAGCTGGCCCGTCCTGCCTGCTGCGGTGCGGAAGAGAAAGAGCGGATCCCATTCGCCGGTCTTCGGGTCTCTGGTCCGCTTCTCCTCCTTGACGCCGCTCCGCTCGAGGTACTCGTCGAAGAGGACCTTCAGGTCGTGGGCGACAGGGATTTCGCGGGATTTCCCGCGTTTCTCGTCGAAGTGGAGCATCCACTGACCGGGGGCCTCGTAGTAGTGCTGCCGCTGGAGGGCGGCGACGGCCCCGACGCGAGTCCCCGTGTAGGCGAGCGTTTGCAGGATGAGCCGGTCCCTCAAGCCCACGAGGTTCGTCGCGTCTATGCTCGCGAGAATCGCTCGAAACTGAGCGTCGGTGATTTCGGGCGTCTTACCCTCCACCATGTCGTAACGGACGGTCTCGGCCTCGGCCGCCGGGTTGATGAGGCAGATATGCCGCTCGACCAGAACACGGAAGAAACGCCTGAGAGCCGCGAGCGTCCGCTTCTTCTTCGACGGCCCGCCGGAGAGCTGCGAGAGGTAGCGGCCGACGTCGCCGGCCATGATGCGAGGAAGTTCTAGCTGCTCGCCCTCGCTCCACGCGAGGAAGTGCCGCACTGATTGCTGATAGGCTTTCCGCGTGTGGCGGTTCCTCACCTTCCCGTCGAAGAAGTCGGTCCACGCCTGGGCGGCCGGGCCTCCTGCTCTCGCGACCAACGCGGGAAGCCCTTCGCCTCCACGACCTGGTGGCGGTGCTTGTTCGGCGACGACGAGTTCGTGGGACACCGGTTCGTACCTCATGCTCTCTGTGACCAATAACGCTTCGCTTCTTCTAGAGCGGCGTCGCTACCACCTTCAAAGAGGCGTTCGATGCAGCGTCGATAGAAGCCACCCATAACGCGGTAGTTGAGCGGAGTCGGTTGGGCGTCTCCTCCGGTGGCGAGGATGACCTGAATGCTTTTGCGGCAGATGACTCGGCAATCGAGAATCCTCTCCGCCGAAATCGAAGGCGTGCACGCGACACCGTTCCTCGTGAGGCTCTCCTGCCAAAGCGGTTGATGGTCTGCCGGGTCAACGCTCGCTTGTCCGCAGCTCATCGCGTAAGCGATGAAGTCCTCATCTGGGTAGAGGTGGGTTTCGTCTACCTCCACCTTCGCTATCAAGAGGTCGTCGCGGCCTTTCGCAGCGGCAAGGGCGAAATAGACGGGGTAGGCATCGGTCAGATAAACGAATCCTCGCTTTGACCGGATAGCCCCTTTCCAGTTGCTTCGCCGCTTCGTCACCGCTCGCGGTTGAAGGCCCTCACGCTCGATGGCCTCGCGGTGGCTGCTCATGGTTCCGTGGTAGAGAATCACGCTCCTCCCACGTCCTTGGAATCGGTGCTTGGTCCGAATTGCGTTGGCTCCTTCTCCTCATTCATGTTCCTGCCCGTCCGTCCGTCCCGGTCCGGAAGCGAGTCATGTACGGCTCGGATGTTCCCCGCAAGCTCACGGACCCGACGCATCATCTCGGCGAGAGCTTTGCTCTTGAGCGAGTCGGCAGCTCCGTCGGCGAAATGAGCAGCGAGTTTGAGGAACTCCTTGGCCTGGGCGAGTTGATGGATTTGTCCCATCTCTGGGTCGTCGCTGGCGACGGCGGCACTCGGGTATTCGAGGTTCGTCGCCTTCTTACCCTCATCGTGTTCGATTATTTGCCGGACTCTCTGAGCTGAAGCCCCGACCTGATGAGCTATCGCGACCACGCTCACCCCCTCTCCCCTCAGCCGAAGTACTTCTTCACGTCGGAACGCGATGACCGCTGCCCGCTCGTCCCTCTGCCGCATCCATTCCTGGTGCTTGATTCGCCGCTCGAATTTCCGCCGTTGTAAAGCCTCGTCCACATCCCTCCTTTGACGGGTTTGGTTGCATGCGTGTTCTACCACGAAGTTTGTGCAGGATAAAGGGGGTTATCCTGCACAAAGGCAGGACGAGCAATTGCGTGGTTGGATTTAGCCCGATTGGACGTTATGACTCGGAAGCTCGGCGGGGTCAGAAGGAAATGAGCCTCGAAGGGGATGGGTCGAGGTCAGCTGCTCGAGGTGTCTTCAACCTGAGTCAGCCACTCCTTAAGCTGTGCTTCCAGCTGACCAACATAAAAATCCAGCTTCATTTTTACGGGCGACGAATTCAGGCCGTCTATCTTTTCCGGAAACGTCTCCCCGAAGTCTTCTGCGGAGTGGCTCAGTTGAAAGTCTGTCGCCTCATCGTCATAAAACTTTGGATTCTGTGAATATATATACGAATTAACTTGTGCTAGCACGCTGATTGCTTGGAGATACGCGAGCGTTCCCTGTCTGGCTGCTTCTCTGGCCCGGTCCTTATCAGCCTCCTCAAGCTCTTGGGTCTGGATGGAGAGCGTATGGATGGCCATCAAGAGGGCGGCCCCAGAGAACAGGGAGTTCACGACCCCAAACATGTCGCCGTACGTGCCCAACTGCGAGAGCACGCCCTTGATTCTCTCGAGGTCATCAGCTTTCTCAACCGTGAAAATCGACCACTTGAGGGCTATCAGCGGCAGGAAAGCGATTACGAACCACACCACTAGAAGGGCCAAGAGTGGAAAACCAAACCTGCGTGGCCTGTGTGCTCGCGGACGGGACATTGGTGTTTCCTCACGATGCCAGGAGGCGTCGATGCCGATTCGATTCCTAGGCGGCCAAGTTCATTAACGTGACCTTTGGGTCGACCGAACAGGAAAGAGAGACGGCCCCGTAGCCACAAGGGCCCGGGGCCGAAATCTCTTCATCGCTCCGGACGACAGGGACTCAGTTCGCAACCTCGTCCAGGTCGGAGAATCCGAGGTCCTGGTCGGTGGCCTTGGGTCGCAGCGTAGCCAACGCACCCGCCTTGCGACGGGTAATCATCGCGGCTGCCAGAACCATGGAGGGGAGGATGCGGCTGGTGCGGCGGGCGAACTCGTCCTGAAGCTTCTTGCCCAGCTCCGAGTTCAGGGCGTAGTTGTCGGAGGCGATTTGGAACTCCTCATGGATGGCGTCCAGATGAGCCAACTCCTCCTCATTCAAGTCGACCTGCGGCGTCCTGAATCCGCCCCCGGCATCACGGCCGAGCTTTTCCCAGCCCTTCCTCGCCCCCTTGTTGTCCTTTCGCCGCGAAATCATGTAGTGCAGCAGGTCGGGCCCCGTGTCGTCGCGGCCCGAGAGATTGTTCCACGTACTGACGAACCTCGCAAAGTCGTCAGGGCGTTGGGGATACTGGTCGATTGTGATGTCGAACTCACGATAGAGCGTCCTCAGCAGGGCGTCCTCGTGGTCCTGGAGTCGGAGAGAGAAGCGACGCTTACTCATCATGTCCCTCACGGACGAGCGTCCCCGGGGCGATGGTCCGTCAGCCCGGGAACTGGACCGTAACCGTCCCTTCATCCTCAGGGACATCCTGGTTCGCGATACCCATGGCGAAGTTGAGGCGGGCCCGAACCGCTTCGGGGCGGACCCCCGAGAGGTCGGCGATTTCTTTGAGGGACAGCTTGTTGGCGAGCACGGCTTCGTCAATCAACTGTTCGAAGCGGGTCGCCCGGTCGGGACGCACAACGCCGGGCTCGGCTGTCTTCCAGCCGCGGCGGGAGAACTCGACCCAGAGCATCTTCGCGTCCTGCTTCGAGATGAACGCCAGCTTCTCAGCCCGGTAGACCATCGCGGCCAACGAGATGCCGAACCGTTCCTTGAACTGCACCAGGCGAACCATCGAACGGCCCTCGAAGGCACGCTTGAGCTGGCTGCTCGGAAGCAGGAAGTGGGAGGCGAAGTCGAAGGCCCTAGACTCAAGTGCTTTGCTCTCCTGCTCGTCGCTGTCGCAATCGCCGAAGAGCACGTGGCCGAGCTCATGGGCCGCGTTGAGCCGGGACCGGTCGTTCGAGACGCTGGGGTTGAGGACCACGATGTACTCGTCGCCGTACTTCGCCGCGAGGCCGTCGATGCGAAGGTCGGTCGGGTTTTCGATGGTGCGGATGCCGAAGCTTTCAAGCACCTCGACGACGCTGGCGATGGGCTCGTCCTCGCGGTCGATGCCGAGCTTGCGTCGCGTCTCTCGGGCCAGTTCGTCGGGTTTGACCCCGTCCTTGGCCCGAAAGTCTTTGATGGTCGGCTTGAGGGGCCGCTTGAGCCGTTGTTCGAGGGTGACGTAAGCGTCCACCCAGCGTTGTACGTCGGCTTCGAAGCGGTGCATATCCGCCATGCGGACCTTGGATTTCAAGTTCCTATAGCGAACGCCCGTCAGGCATTTGCCGTGCTCCAGGAACCAGTTGAGAGGCCGGTCGTAAAGCTCGGCTAGGGCGGCGATGACGTCGAGCGGAGGGGTACTCCGACCGCTCTCGTAGTTAGCAATGGTCGCGTGGGAGATAGGGAATCGACGCGAGAGCCTCGTCGCGACGGCACGGGTAGACATCCCGGTCAAGGTTCGTGCCGCCTTCAGCTTGTTTGACAAGCTCGCCCGCACATCGTGCCCCTCGCTGATGCGTAGAGGTTGGCTGGCCATGGTGTCCGTCGTCTAAGAAATTTTACAAGCCGACTACGCCTTCAATTAAGTTTTACATCGGCATCGCTGGTGGTCAAGCCCGGTTCCCTCAGAAGTTTCCAGGAGAGCCAGAGCCGCAACCGCCATCTGGTTAGAACGGTATGTCGACCTTCTCGCTCGGCCGCGTCGGGTGGACGATGGTCAATCTAGGCATAACTTCGAGCAGGCCTTTCGCTCCGGCCAGGGTGACGGCCGTGCCGTGGAAGTTGAGTCGCTCGAGCCCGGAATCCGTGACTTTCGGGCCGCAAAGGGTAAAGGAGACGAACTTGGCGAGGCCCGCGAATCCGCTGGCGGGCGGCCGTCGCCCCTGAGCCGTAAAGCACGCACCAACTCGAGGCGATTTCGAGTCGGTCGAAATTCGTTCGAAATCCTTGCCTTACGGAAAACGGTAGATAGCTTGGAGGCACGTTCTTTCGCCCCATGCCTGGGCGAAGAGCTCGAGCGGGTCCGGTGCAGGTGAACGCGATGGCCACGACTTGGTGACGACGTTCCTCCGACGTGCTTCTGCGACGAGGCCGACTCATGTTCTGTCCGGGATGCGGCAACGAGATTTACGGGGACGCCCCCAACTTCTGCCCCCACTGCGGCAGGCCTCAGCCTGGGGCCGCCGTGGCTGCTGCTCAACCGCAGCAGGTCCTAGCACCGACCGGCCCTGTGGTGCCGAAGAAGACGAAGAAGCGGTTCCTCTGGAACTACCACACCTTCGATTGGGTCGGGCACTGCCCTACGTGCCACCTCGCCCATAGGTGGGAACACGTTCGATGCCCGAACGACGACGCCCCGATGGTGATGGCCTTCAACTGCTCGCGGTGGAACCCGTTCAAGTTCCCGATGCAGACGGCTCACCTGAGGTGCCTGAACAACTGCGGATACACGCTGTCGGGCTTCAACTGCACGCACGACAAAACTTTGGTGGCGGGCCAATCGGTCGAGTTCAGGCCGTCGATTCTCAGGGTATTTCTGTGGAATATTGGAAACACGCTGATGTGTATTATTGCATTAGCGTTCATGATTCCATTTTTGCTGTGGCTGGCCTTCATCCCGTACGCCGTCGTCACCGGGGGCTTGGCTAAGCTCGAGGCTTTCACTCGGTCGACGGGAGTATTCGCTCTCGGCATGTTCGGCTTCTGCAGTATCGCAGGTAAATTCCTGTGGGATTGGTGGCTTGAGACTTGGTGGTGGAAGTTCGTCCGGAATTTCGACTTAGAGCGGGTTCAACGCCGCTGAATCCCCTAGAGAGACGAGAAGGGGTCGCTTAAATCGAGGCCGGTCGCGTCGTAGAGCACCAGGTCCTTCACATCGACGAAGCCATCTGGATTTGAGTATATTGTAATTTCAAGTTTCTTTGGTGTTTTGCGTTGCTTGGGATTTAGAATCACCCAGGCCCAGCACTCGAGCCACTGCCCCGCCTGCGACTCGTCGCGGAACGTAGAGAAGCGGGAACTTGTGGTCGGAAAATTGAAGGTGACGAACAATCCCGGCGGGAGTTCGGCATCCATGCAAAGCGTCACCTGCCGTGGAACGCTCTCGACGCTCACGAGGCACCGGCAGGCGACTTGCTTAAGCGAGTGGTCGCCGTACGGCATTTTGAAAAGCGTGACTATCGGAGACCCTTTGATGGGCCAGCCCTTCCCCACCGCTTCCACCCGCCACCCGTCGCCGCGGCTATGACTCCTCTTCCTATCTACGACCGCGTCGGTCGGGTTGAACCGGCGGATGATTCTCGATAGGTCGGCGGTCGCCGCGAGCATACGCAGGTTCTGGTAAGCGACGTCGCCTTGGTAATCGCTCATCGACACGCGACACCTCGAATCTTAGGTTGCGAATATTTATATTAGTCTCATAATCGGGGCATGCGAGACGGGGAAGAGAAACGGTCGATACTCGAAGCTGTTCACGAGGGCTCGCTCGTCGAGCTCCCAGACTTTGCGAAGACTTTCGGCGTCCCGGGGCGTCTGTTCGTCACGCCGTTCATGATGAAGAAGCTCGGCGAGGATGGGGCCTACGAGCTCGAGGGCCGCATAGGCCTCGTCATCAACGGCCGGTTGAATTGGACGGGCTATCAGAAGTACGGGGCCGAGGACTGCGGCGACTCCTTCGCGGTGTTCGAGCCTCACGAACGATTCGGCCACGTCTTCGTGGTGGCCGAGAAGGGGAAGCTCGAGGAGCTGAACGTCGACGTGCCGGTCGTCAGCCCCATGCGGCCGGCCGCTTGAAGCCTTCACGGCGTGTAGCCCTGCGAGTGCTGGCTTCGGTCCATCTTGAACGACTGCTGCTCCCAGTCCCGGGTTATCGCCTTCTGCACCTCCTGGTCGTGCCGGTTCTGCTGCTGCCGCTCTTGTGAGAGCTCCCTCTGGGCCGCGTGCTGGGCGACCATCTCTTCTCGGAAGGGCGACACGGCCGCTATTCTCCCGCGGCTCCAACGTCCCTCCCCCCGCTCTATGAGGACGTACATCTCGTCGTCTTGCCGTCCTCGGTCCCTTCCCGCGGTGGGGCCGGCTTTGAAGTCCTGCGGCTCTCCGTCGTACGTGTGCGACGCACCTTCCCATTGGGCTCGCATGCCCACTTCGGGTTCCGTGGCTACGTCGTTCCAGCGGGCGACGACGTAGTTCTCGCTCATTCGCCCGCGATGGAACTCGACTCGCTCGAGGTGCTTGTCCACGCTGCGGGACTCGTGCTTTCGACTCTCCCGCAGGCTCGCGTGGTCCCACAATTCGACGGACTCGCCTCGCCGGCCCTCGCGTGCTTGAGGCACGGAATAGAGGGCGAGGCCCGACGACTTCCCGAGGTGCTCGTACGCCTTTTCTTCGTCGTCGAAAGACTTGATGACCGTGCCGACGATGCGGCCGTCTTTCTTCTCGACCGAGAGCGAGTCGACGAGTACGAACCACCGCTTATCGAGCCCCAGCTCACGCTCGAGCTCCTTCCCCTGGTGCAGGGTCGAGGCCAGGTGGTCCCCCTGGATTCGTGCCGTCTGCCATTCGCCGGAGCCGTCCCGGGCCTTCTGGGCGAGGTCAATCACCACCTCGCCGAACTCGCGGGACATCCGAATCAGGACGTCCCCCACCCCGCCGAATCGCTGCCCCTGTTCCTGACTCTCGACGTACTCCTTCGCTTGCCGAGCTGCCTCCTCCAGCTTGGCGAGGTCGGTCCGGAATTCCTGCTGCGAGCCGTTCGGCAGCACGCTGTCGAGCTTCACGCCCAGGTAGGAATGCTGGTCTTTCGTGGTCACGTCGAAGAGCTCGACGCGACTCGACGGGTTGAACTCGACCGTGAGGCGTTTGCTCAGGAGTTGAACTTGTGCCATGGGGCCGCCTCGTCTTCTTCCGGGTCCGCGTCGGTGAGGTTCGTGGAAAGGCCTTCCAAAGCTTTCCGCTCTCCAGCCGTGAGCGGTGGGAGCCTCTGCGTGTCGTCGCTACGCTCTTCGTACTCGATGATGTCCCGGTGCCGCTTCGGAATTCCCTCGACCATGTCGGGCGGATACCAGAACGCCCAGGGTCTCGAGCCGACGAGCGGGCTCTTCGCCCTCCCGTGGAGACCGCGAGTTTTGTTCGGAGGTTGAATTCCGTTCAGGAGCTCCGTCGGCGAATGAATCGGCCGGTCGTACCACTGCTGGCTCTTCTGGACGTTCCACGTCGTGTGCGGCATCTCCGGGCTGCGACCGCCGTAAGAGCCGACGCCGCCGAGCGAGACGCTTTTGACGGTCTCGAAGCCGCGTTCGCAGCCGAGGTCCTTGGAGGCGTACTCGGCGGATTCGACGTCGGTCTGCTGGAGGTACATGACGTTCGAGCACTGGCCGATGAATTCGGTGACCGTGTCGCCGTAGATTCGCCTGAGAGACGTTTGAGCCTGGTAAGTCAGGAGGACGACCACGCCGCGTGAGCGGAGTCGAAGGAACATGTCGGCCATGCGGGGCGCCGGATTGTCGCCGGCGAGCGTCTGGAACTCGTCGATGACGATGAACACCTTCCGCCTCGGGTCCTGCTGCTTCGAGTCGAGGAGCTCCGTCAACCGCATGAAGAGCACGCCGTTCATCGGGTCCTGGACGTAGCCGAATCTCGTATCCTTCGACACCACGAGGATTCCTTGATTCGTCCCGTCTATGAACTCCCGCAACGAGAGCGAACCGTTCTCGCGTCGTGCAGCCTCGAGATGGCAGGCGAGCACCTTCATCTGGGCGATTCGCGTATCGATGGTCGCTATGATGCTCGCCTTGGTCTCGCCGACCTTCCCGCCGTTCTCCTCGACGAGTCGCCTCGCCTGGACGAGGTACTCGTCCCGACCGAGCACTCTCTTCGTGAGCTCCGAGTCCTCGAGCACCAGACACACGAGCCGCAAATCGGCACGACCGTGCTTCACTCGCAACGCTTCGTAGACGCCCGCGAAGATGGTCCGCAGGGCGTCGCCGAAGAAGCGTTGCCGCTCGTTCGGGTCGTGCGGATGGAACGCATACGCGAGCGTGTTGCTGTCATTGACGGAGCTGTAGTCCCTCTCGAAGTCGACGGCCTTGCTTCGCTCGTCGCTCGTGCAGAAGTAGCGGATGGGGGACGAGAGGCCGATTGACGACAGCCAGGCGAAGAACTCCCGCTTCGGCTCGTACACGACGAGCTTCGCGTGCGGGTTCGCCTCGACCTCACGCAGGACGTCGAGCAGGAAGAGCTTCACGAGGTGGCTCTTGCCGCTGCCGCTCTTCCCGCAGATTCGATAGAAGCCCTCGTCGGCCTCGTCGGCCGGTAGATGCTTCTCGGCCCAGACGGTCGTGACACGCTTGCCGCCGAGGTTCCGCTTCGGGATGACCGGCATCCGTCGCTCGACGACTCCGCTCGGCGGCGACGGCAGCTTCAGGATTCTTTCCGAGGCCGGCCCGGTCCCCGCTTTTTGGGGGGCTCGGAGTTCTTTGGCAACGCCTTTCGAGCCGGCGATTTGAGCGAGCCTCGCGTTGAGCTCGCCGAGCTGTCTGAGAAAGGGCTCGCCTCCGGGGCTTCCTCCCTTCCGGCGGCTCGCTGCCGCCCCCCGGTGATGGCTTCGGCGGCACCTTCTCTTACGGCCTGCTCGACGTCCAACGCCAGTTGCCGGAGCTGCGGGTTCTCGGCGGCGAGCTCGTTCGCCCTGGTGATGGTCTCGGCCGCGGCCTCGAGCACCACCTTCGCGTGCCCCTGCTGCTCGGCGAATTCGACGGCGGCCACTTCCTTGGCCGCCGTCTCTTGGCCCCTGACGAACATCTTCCGGTGGAGGTCTTTCAAGCGTTCGTAGGTCGACATGGCTTCGGCTCCGGGCGGGACGTGGGGGAGTCACCATGTGGAGCGATTGTACCAACAATGTTGGATTTTCGGCATGAACGTTTTGGAATGCGATGAAGCCCCCGTCGGCCTTGCGATTTTCCCTGTTGCCAGCTCGGACGGCCTTCGCTAGAAACTGCGTACGCGGAAACGCAGAGTGTTGCGTACGCGAAATTTCAAAAGGCCGATAATCGATGATAATCACAGTGGCCAGCTTCAAGGGGGGGGTCGGGAAGACGACTACCGCCGTCCACTTGGCCGCCGTCCTCCAGGAGCACAAGCCGACGCTCCTGATTGACGGGGACCCGAACCGGAGCGTCACCGGCTGGAGCAAGCGAGGCTCCCTCCCCTACAAGGTCGTGGACGAACGCTTGGCCGCTCGCCATGCGGGCGATTACGAGCACCTCATCTTCGACACGAAGGCCCGCCCGGAGCGGGACGACCTCGTCGCCCTGGCCGAAGGATGCGACCTGCTCATCATCCCGACGACGCCCGACGCGATGGCCCTCGAGGCCCTGGACCTCATGCTGAGGATGCTCTCGGAGACGAAGGTCAAACACTACCGCGTCTTGATAACGAAGTTCCCTCCCCCGCCGAGGACGGTAGGCCAGCAAGCCAGGCAGGCCCTCTTCGAGGCTGACATCCCGGTCTTCGATTCGCACATCCGGCTCTACGCCGCTTTCGAGAAGGCGGCCGAGCAAGGTTTTCTCGTGAGCGACGTCAAAGACGCGAAGGCCAAGGAGTGTTGGGCCGATTACGTCGCGGTCGGGAAGGAGGTCCTACGATGAGCAACTTCAAGGCTATCTTGAGCCGCCACAAAGGCGAGGACGTCGCGGCGGATGAAGAACTCGCTCCCGATGAGAAGGCTGCCGCCCCCTCCCCTGCCCCGCTCGCTCCTCCGACGCCTGAGCCGGTCGTCGAGCCTCAGCCCAGAACGAAGTCGAAGCCTCGGGTTCAAGCTGCGGAGGCCCCGCGGCGGGTCGGACGTCCGCCCGGCAAGCGTTCCGACGAGAATCACGTGCAGGTGACGGCCTACATCCGACGAGACACCCACTTCGGCGTGAAGCAGGTACTCCTGGCAGAGCAGAAAGGCCGCGATTTCAGCGTCCTCGTCGAAGAGCTTCTGGCCAAATGGCTTAAGTCGCGTACGTGAAATTTCAGATACGCAAAATTTCGCGTACCCAGACTTTCGCGTACCCGGGTTTTTGACTACTCGCCGGTTTGCGTACGCAGTCGCCTTCCCTCCTTGCCGTCTCTCCGGTTCCGGCCCGAGGCGATTTCCCGTCAAGTCTCGCCAATCCATCGAAGCCGACGCCGGGGTCACGGCAAGACGGCAATTCCTTTCGGCCGAGCTCCATCGACGTCCGACCTCTAGAGCAGGGGAGGGGTCACCCTCGAAACCCGCACCAGTCAGCCCCGCCGACGGGGCTCGTTCCCTGGAGCTCCTAGCGATGAGCGGCGAGGCCACATCTTCGAAGCCGAAAAGGCGAAATGCCAGCAAGACGGCCCCCCGGCAAGACGACCAGAAGGTAAAGGTGACGCTCTACGTCGCCGCCGACCTGGCCAAGCGGTTCGCGACGCATGCCGTCTACACCGACATGGACAAGTCCGCCTTGTTCGCCGAGATGATTCGCGAGCACTGCAAGCGGTTCGTGGTGAGCGACCGGGCCAGGGTCACCGAGGACCAATCCGAGGGTGCCGAGTGAAGGGCGGGGGGACGTTTCGCGTACGCGAATTGTTGACAACTCGCGTACGCGGAATTTCGACGATTCGCGTACGCAGAATTCTCTCTGCCGGCCGGCCGCGTACGCGGAATTTCAACCTGCCACGTACCCGAGTACGCGAAACGCCTCTCATTTGCGTACGCAGATACTCGCGTACGCGAAAGTCCGGATGTTCGGACCTCCAGCCTTACGCTCGCGGCCACCTGGCATTTCGCGTACGCGGCTATTTGCGTAGTCGACATTCCGCGTACGCGGCCACGCGATTGGGCTCCCGCGAGCGGGGACCCGACGATTCGTCCCGAGTGCTGAAGCAGGCCCCGCGGGGAGGCGACCCGCCTAGGGGTGCTCGACACCTCGGCGGTATCGCGGCCGTCGTTTCGGCGACGGGGCGGGTCGGCGAGCCCCGGCTGCCGCCGGGGTCGTCGGCCCCCTGTTGACCGGCTCGAGCGGCGAATCCGCTTCCCGCAGCCCCGCCCACCCCGTCGCCAAACCCCTCAGAATCGACGCCACCGCATTTTCGCGGGCCGAGCCATGGGAGAGGTAGGGCAGGGGGCGATTCGAGCCCTGTCAGCCGTCCTGGGACGTTTGGCGGACCTGCCGGTTCGTCGAAGCTTCTTCCCGCTCGATGAGCCGCCTCAGGTAGTCCTTGCGAATCGGGGTCATCAGCATCGACCGAAACTTCGGCGTCGCCTCCAGCTGCTGACGAGCCTCCTCGCCCGCCTCGGCCAGGGCCTTGGCCTCGAGCGACGCCCGCTCGTCGGGAGTCATCGCCTCCCATCGCTGGGACAGCCGCCTCTCGAGGTCGTCCTCTCGACGCTTCGCCTCCATTCGGAGTCGAGCTCCCTCGTGCTCCTGCTCCCGCTTCAGCCGCTCGGCCGCCAGCCGCTTCTCCCGCTCGGCCTTGGACTCGAAGCCCTTCGGGACGGCGAGGTATCGGTCCCTGATGGATGAGACGAGATACCCGGTCGGGCTCTCCTTGATGATTTTCTGGTTCTTCTGCGACAGCACCCACTCGAGCACCTCGAGTCGGAGCGTGATGAGCTCCGGGGGCCGGGTCCGCACGAGCTCTTCAGCCACCTCGGCCGCCACGCCACGCGAGACCAGCTCGGCGACGAGGCCCCGGGGCTCCTGGGGATTTTCGAGCGGCACGTCGGCGGGGAGGGAGGCTCCAACCTTCCGCTCGAATCGGATGAGCCACTGCCCCTTGCCGACCTTCGCGTATCGCTCCTCGAGGCCCATCGGCTCGATGAACGCGGCCCGCTCCTTGGTCGCGTGCGAGAGCTCCTCAATCGCCGGCAGGAGCTTGTTCTTGATTTGACCCACGTTGTACTTCCGGCTCAGCCCGATGTGCTCGAACGCGAAGTCCTTGAGGTCGAACTCCCAGCACGGCTTGACCCAGAAGCGTTTGTCGAGGAAGCGATACATCCGCTTCGCTATGGACGTCGAAAACGAGAAATATGCGTCGATGTCAAGCCGCTTGAGCGACCCGGCCTGGAAGCTCCGGAAGACCACCTCGTTCCAGCTGAACGACGAGAGGGCGAGCTCGGGTTGTCCCATGGACCTCCGGACTCGCTTGGTCGCCTCGTCGACGAACGTCGCCCGCTCGATGATGTGGAACGTCTCGCTCACCATCGTGCCGGTTTCTTTGTTGTACCAGGCGTTGTCGTAGTAGAGCGTCACGCCCGCCCAACGATTGATGGCCTCCTGAATCCGACGGTAGCTCTTCCCGTCGTCGGGCCAGCCGAGGATTCGGACGAGCTCGTAACGCGAGAACGAGACTTTGGGGCTCGTGAAATCGTTCCTGAGCTTCGTGAGCTGGATGAGGGCCACGAGCACTTCGTCGTCAATCGCGGTGGGAAGGCCGTAGGCGTCGCCGCCGGTGATGGTGACCTTGCGTCTGGCCGGCTGCGAATCGCTGTCGCGGGCCCCAATTTCGAAGACGAGCGTCTTGCATCCCTTGGGGACCCGGTCGCTCAGGAGCGTGATGGGGAACTCGGCGAGGTTCAGTTCGTCACGCCCGAAGGACGCTCGGATGGCCTCTCGGGGGTCGTGTTGGTCGTGTTCGGGAGGGGTTTCCATCCTGCAGCCTTCGAAAAAAGAGCAGCAACCGCTCCTGTTGCTGTCTTAGTTAATAGTTTAGATACAATAAGTTTAGGGGTCGAAAACCCCTTTGATATCAATGACTTACGGCGAAAAATGTTCCCCGAATCCCGGTGTTTTCGAGGAAAAGGTTCCCCGGTTCCCGGTAAAAGGTTCCCCGGTTCCCGGTAAAAATGTTCCCCGAATCCCGGTGTCAGGTGACGATAATGTTCCCGAAATCCCGGTAAGTCAAGAGTCTTCGACACGCTCCCGAGCGAACGAACCTGCCTGCTTTGCCGGTTCTGCCGATTGGGCCTTCCGGGCATGCAGCCCAGAACCTCACTGGGAGCCTCGGAAATGTTCCCCGGTTCCGCCGAGGGCGGCGTCCGGGGGATAAAAAGGTTCCCCGAATCTGGAGGCCGCCCGCGAGCCGGGATGAAAACCCGCATCCGACTCCAGGTGGGAGCGGGGGAGGGGATAAAAATGTTCCCCGGTTCTGGGAGCCCATGACGCTTCGGTCTCAGACCGGGAACCTGAAAGCGTGAGCTTCCTGGCTTTGCCCTGTCCCGTCCCCTTCATCCTCGCCCCTCGCTCTTGAAGGGGGCGGGGATGAAGGGGATGGGGCTGGGCACCCGGTCCGGCCGTCGGCAGCACCACAGCCGCTGTCCTGTTTAGCTGACTCCGAGCCCCCTCGACCTTCGGCGGCAGGAGCCGCCGAAACCGTCCCGGAGGGACACCCTCTGAGGCGACGGGGTCCAGTCAAGGAACATGACGAGCAGGATGCTCGGCGTGTTCCTTGCCCCGGCGCCGGTCTGGTTGTCCGGCAGGGCAGGAGGCCGACAGCCCCCCGGTTTGGGGTTCAGAAAGTGTTCCACGCGTTCCACGGCCGAAAGTCGGAGTCGATTTTTGCTGTCCCACCGGCAGGCTAACCCATTGAATCTCCTGGGCACAACCCAGTGGGACACCTGACGTTGGACGCTCGAACAAAGCGACTGTTCCAAGGTGCCCGAATCGAATTGACACACATTATAAAATAAATATATGATGAATTGACTAAACTAGACTAAGCCAGGTATGGTCCTATGGACGTCACGAACATCCACGAGGCTAAGACGCACCTCTCAAAGCTCCTCGAACGAGTTGAGCAGGGAGAGGAAATCGTCATCGCTCGTGCTGGTCGTCCGGTCGCGAAGCTCGTGCCTTACGAAGCGGCTCATGAACGACGGAAAGGGGGTCAGCTTCGGGGCCGGATTTGGATGGCTCCGGATTTCGACGAGCTGCCGGAGGGGTTCGCTGAAGCTTTTGGAATAACCTCAGTCAAAGACGATGTACTCGCTTGATACCCATACCTTCCTTTGGTGGCTCGATACTCCTGAACAACTGAAGCCGGCGACCCGAGAAATCATCGAGGACCCAACAAATTTAATTTATGTGAGTGCCGCCGTTAGCTGGGAAATCACGGTCAAGAGAGCCCTCAAAAAGCTTTCGTTCGAGCACGACTTTGAAGCCGTGATTGCCCTGAACAACTTCCTGCCTCTCCCGATTACGGTCCATCACACGCTCGCTCTCGACAAATTGCCAAACCACCATCGGGACCCGTTCGACCGAATCCTTGTGGCTCAAGCCTTGTCCGGCGGCTTCACGCTCGTCACGCGGGATCCAGATATTCCGAAATACGGCGTGCCTGTCCTGGCCGCGTGAGCGGGCCGGAAAACCCGAGTCATCAATAAAACTGCATTTGAAACCGGCTGGTAATTCTGCTTCGGATATTGGGATTTCCTGGGGGCGGAAACCCGGAAAACCACCCCCAAAACCCCAATTCCGTAAGTCCTTGTCATCATTACGCTTCGGCGTAATGGACAGGTGTGCGGTTTAGGTGATGGGAGTATGTAAGAGGCGTGCGTGCTGAGGGTGGCAGAGGTGGCGTCCGTGCGTGTGAGGAGTCGTTGGGAGTGAGGTGTCGGGGGTGGTCGTGAGTGAGTGAGGAGCGAGGTGCGGGGGGCGTCGCGGGGCGTGAGGTGAGAGGCGAGGTGCGTCGGGGGAGCGTGAGAGAGGGTAGAGGGTGTTAGAGAGAGAGCGAGGGGCCGTGGTCGTGTCGGTGGCCTTGGTCTTGGGACTGCTCCCTTTTTACCCCGTGCCGCGGGTCGTCGGAAATCGAGTGCTCGACCTGGCCCGCGGGCCTGTCGACGATGGCGTGGGCCATCGTCTTGGGCCGCTCGCGTGCGGCGGCACGCACGAGGTCGGCGAGCTCCTTCCCGGCGGTGTCCTTGTCGCAGAAAAGGTGCGTCGAAAATACCGAGCGGCTCGCCTGGACGTAGGTCATGTGTCGGTCGGTGAACATGCCGCCGAGCAGGACGTGGACGTGGTCCAAGGTAGCACCCTGGGCTTTGAAGGTGGTCGAGGCGTAGCCGAGCCGCAGCTTCTCGGGCTGGTACCGGTTGAAGGCCACGTCGATTTCTCGGTCGTCGTCCTCGAGCCGCACGCGGATTTTCTTTCGGTCCGGGTCGACGTCGACGACGGTTCCGCCGTCGCCGTTCGAGACGCCGAGCGGCTTCGAGTTTAGGAGGAATTGGAGCCTGTCGCCGGGGTGGAAATTGACCCCGTTCGCATGAATTTTCTTTTCTCCGTCCACCTCGCCGGCCCGAATCCGCTCGGCCTGGGCCAGCACGTTGAGCTGCTTCACCTCGCAATTGAGCGACGCGAGCATCAGGACCGAATCGGGTTTGAAGATGCCCCCGTCCGCCTTCCACTGCTCGACGAGCTCGGCCATCGCCTGCGTCCGCGTCTTCGCGATGTGGACGAGCCCCCGTTGCCTGAAGGCGTCTATCGCTTCCTGCGAGTTCCCAGCCCGGAAGTCGGTCACGGCCTGCCTCTGCCACGGCTCGTTCTGCCGCCGCACCGTCGTGAGCTCCGCCTCTTTCAGGGCGTCGCCCATGTACCGGAAAGGTCCTCCGGCCATGATGGGCTGAATCTGCACCCTGTCGCCCGCGAGGACGAGCCGGGACCCTTCGGCGTCCGCGAGGTATTTGCTGAGTCGGGCCATGTGCTTCGTGCCGACCATGCCGGCCTCGTCGACGACGACGACGGAGCGGCCGTCGAGCGAGACCTCGCCGCGGTCGAGTCGGTTCAGCAACCCGTCGAGGGTGCCGGACTTGATGCCGGTCCCGCGTTCGAGCCGCTTCGCGGTCTTCGCCGCGACCGTGGCGCCGATGACTTCGCGTCCCTCTGATTCCCAAATCTCGCGACACGTCTCGAGGGTCCACGT